>NZ_LIQY01000034.1 GCF_001418495.1 Streptomyces pathocidini
GCGAGCGGTCCGAGGACCGCGTCCCGTACCCGCGCCGGATCGCTGCCGCCGTCGGCCCGCTCGCGTACGAGCTGCTCGTACGCGGCGCCGACCTGGCTGTCGAGCCGGGCGAGTTCGCGGTCCACCACGAGTCGCGACTCCGGGGGCACCTCCGGAATCCGGTCCACGACCTCAGGGCAGTCGATGGTCGAGGCGTTCTGGGCCCGCGCGGGCGGGGTCCGGGCCTCCCCGGACGATCCGCCGCCGTCCTGTCCCGCGGAGGCGGAGACGTTGACGGCGACCAGTGCGCCGCCTCCCAGCAGCAGCGCGGCCGCCGCGGCGACGGCGCGGCCTGCCAGCGGGGAGCGCTTGTGCGTTGTCTGTTTCATGGAACCCCTCTACGTCGTTCCGGGAGATGGGGGGACTCCCGGGAACCGCCCGGGAACTCCCGGTCGGAGAAGCTCCGTTTGATACGGATGTCCGCGCGGCCGCGTTCACTCGCGCCCCTGATGTCCCTGACGCCCCAGTGGGCGCCGCCCTCGGCGCGCCGGCGACCCCGCGGGTCTCGCCGGTCCTGACCCCTGGCCGGGGTGGCGACGGCTGGGTTCGGCACCGCCGAGGCGCGCCGCTGTGGTCACTCGCCGTCGCGGAAGGGTCTTGCCGGAACGGCATCTCCCTCCCGCCGCGACGGCGAGATGCTCCTTCCGCCGCAACGGCAAGTGACCACAACGCCGGAGCCCGGCGACGCCCCCGGCGGTCGGGGCTCGTTCCAGGTGGCAGGTGGCAGGTGGCAGGTGGCAGGTGGCAGGTGGCAGGTGGCAGGTGGCAGGTGGCAGGCGGCTGGGGCTCGGTGGCCAGTGCCTAGTGCCGGTGCCCGAGGGCCTGGGGCCCCGGGGCCCCAGGCACCGGTGCCCCGGACTGCCAAGTCCGCCCATCCTCCGCCGGGGGTGGTGTCCTAGACCGCCGGCGGGGCGTACTTGTAGCCGACTCGGCGGACCGTGGCGATGGTGCCTCGGTGGGCCGGGCCCAGCTTTCGCCTCAGGCGGGCGATGTGGACGTCGACCGTGCGGCCGTCGCCCACGTGGCCGTAGCCCCAGACCGTCGTGACCAACTGGTCGCGGCTGTGCACCCGGTGGGGGTGGGCGACCAGATGCGCCAGGAGCTCGAACTCCAGGTACGTCAGGTCCAGCGGGCGGCCTTCCACATGCGCCGTCCGCCGCTCGGCGTCGACCCGCACCGGCCCGGACCCCGCCGCCCGCTGCCGCGGCACGGCCGAGGCCGGCGCCGCGGCGCCGGCGGGACCGGTCTGGGGCTCGTCGGCCGGTACGAGTACGAGGTAGCCGATCATCGGCGGCTGCCCCGGCAGCGTCGGCAGGGTGTGCTGCGGCGCGGGCAGCCAGGTGGCGCCCGGCGGCAGGAAGTCCGAGACACGCACCACCTCGTCCCGGTCCACTGCCCGCAGCCGGTGACGCCCCGGCGGCGTGGGCGAGTTGGCGGGAATGGGAGCGGTAACGGGAACGGACGCAGTAACGGGAACGGACGCGGGCCCGGCGGACGACGTGACGGGGGCGGCGGACAGGGAGCGGGTGTTCGTGGCGGAACGCAGGGAAGTCATGGGAGCTCAGCTTTCGCGCGAGAGGTCATCGAGGGACGTCGTGCGCGCGGGCCGTTGGCCGGCGGGTTCGGGGAACCGGGCCGGCGGCCGACTGCCTGGGGCACCGCCCGGGGCGGGCTCGGCGGGCGTCAGCGGTTACGCGGGGGCCTGCGCGGAGTTCGCGCGGCAACACACGCGGTCGAAGTCGTGATGCTGCCGGGACGGCCAGAACGGCTCGAGGTCGTTGGACCCCGGCGCGGAGTTCTGGAAGCTGGCCATGGCCCTATTGAAGCAGAATCGATCCCGATGTCGCCCCCACCGGCCACCAGTTGATACACAACCCTGGCACGAACGCGAGCCGCGCCGGGGCGCGAACGGGAACGGCGCCGGCCGGTCGAGAGGACGACATCCGCCCGCGGACGCGAACAGTACCCTCCGCGAACGCGAGCGGCGCTCGTCCGCGAGCGTGAACCGTGGCTGCGCACGAGCGTGAACCGTGGCTGCGCACGAGCGTGAACCGTGGCTGCGCACGAGCGCGAACGACGTCAGCCGAGGCGACAGCACCCGTCGGCGAACACGACCAGCATCCGTCCACGCACCGCGACCAACCGGCGATTTCCCGTCCATTGCCGCATGTGAACCCCGTGTTACCCGGGCGCCCCACGGGGCAGGGGCGGCCGGTGCGGCGGCGGGGTTACGCTGCTCGGCGCCTCGGCTGCCACCGGGGCGCACCGAACGAGGAAAGGCGGCACACCATGCGTATCGGACTTCTCGGCACCGGACCCTGGGCGGGGATGGTCCACGCCCCCGGCCTGAACGCGCACCCCGGCGTCGAGTTCACCGGCGTGTGGGGCCGCAGGCCCGAGGCGGCCAAGGCCCTGGCCGACGCTCACGGCACGCGCGCGTACGACGACCCGGACGCGCTGTTCGCCGACTCCGACGCCGTCGCCATAGCCCTCCCGCCTGCGGTCCAGGCGCCGTTGGCGGCGCGGGCGGCGGAGGCGGGCTGCCATCTGCTGATGGACAAGCCGGTGGCGACGGCCGTCGAGGACGCCCGCCTGGTCGCAGACGCGGCGGCACGTACGGGCGTGGCCTCGGTCGTCTTCTTCACCAGCCGCTTCGAGCCGGCCGTCGCCGCCTGGATCGACGAACAGGCCGCGGCGGGCGGATGGTTCACCGGCCGGGGCGAGTGGCTCGGCGCGGTGTTCTCCGAGGGCAGCGACAGCCCGTTCGCTACGCCGTGGCGCCGGGAGAAGGGCGCGCTGTGGGACGTGGGTCCGCACGCGCTGTCCGTGCTGCTGCCGGTCCTGGGGGATGTGGCGGCGGACGGGGGCGCGGGGTTCCAGGTGGTGGCGGCGCGCGGCCCCGAGGACACCGTGCACCTGATCCTGCGCCACGAGAGCGGCGCGTCCAGCACGCTCACGCTGAGCCTGACCGTGCCGCCCGCGGCCGGCGGCGCCACCGTCGAGCTGCGCGGCGTCCACGGCGCCACCTCGCTGCCGCAGGGTGGCCCGGAGGCCCTGGCCTGCTTCCAGCGCGCCATCGACGCCCTGGTCACCGCGGCCGGCTCCGGCACGCCCCACCCGTGCGACGTGCGCTTCGGTGCCCATGTGACGGAGATCCTCGCGGCGGCGGAGGCGGCCCTGGGGGAGCGGGCCTGAAGGAGGCTCCTCAAGGAGGGCGACGGAGTTCTCGGGAGACGGACATCCCGGGCGCCGGAGGTCCCCGGTCTCGGAGGTCCCGGGCCCCGGAGGGCGGCCCCGGGAAGCCTGGCCCGGGAACGCCGACCTAAGGAGCCTGGCCCGGGAGACCTGACCCAAGGAGCCGGATCCCGGAAGCCCGTCCTACGGAGCCGCCCCGACCCCTGCGGTACGGGCGGCGGTCTCGCCTTCGAGGCCGCCCTCGCCCTCCTCCTCGTACGCGAAGGGCCGGACCACCCACGGCGATCCGGGCCCTTCACGGTAGGCGGCATGCCCCGGTGGCAGGGTGGCAGTCTCCGCGATGGCAGGGTCCGCCTCGGCGAGGTGCGCGAGGCAGTGAACCTGGCAGGCATCCGGCAGGTTCGGGTCATTGGCGCCGTCCCCGACCAGCCAGTCGCCCTCCGTGTCGTGCACGACGGTGAGCGCGGGCAACAGCCCTTCGGCCACCGTCCGCTGCACGACGGCCCCCAGCCCCTCGGGGAACCGGTCCCCGGGGAAGGGGAACGGCGCTGTGCGGAAGACCTCGTGTCCGTGAACCTCATGTCCTTGATGCGTCACGGGCCGCAGTCTGACACCTGCCGTCCGAATAGTCCGCGAGGTACGCGCCCACGCACCGCGAGGCTGCCCCGGCCAGCGGGTGGCGCCACACCGCCGGGCCATCGGGGGCCGCGTGCGCCCGACCGCGCGCCGCGCCGCGCCACCGCGATGACCCCCCTCTACGCTCGCCCGTGCGGCGGCCGGATGGCCAGAAGTCGCCGTACGGCGCACCCCCTCACGCGCCGCCCGGCATCTCTTCGCAGCACGACAGGAGTTCACGGTGGCCGGCACCATCCCACCAGGATCCGGGTCCGGATCCGCACCGCGGCGGCGGTTCCGCGCGTGGCTGCTCGAAGGCCTGGCCGACCGGGCGAAACAGCAGCCCGGCCCGCACGCCGAGCCGGCGGACGGGCACCGGCGCCACAGCTGGTGGAAGGTCATGTGCCTCACCGGAGTCGACTACTTCTCCACCCTCGGCTACCAGCCGGGCATCGCCGCGCTCGCCGCTGGGGCGCTCTCCCCGGTGGCCACCCTCGTGCTCGTGGTGGTCACACTGCTGGGCGCGCTGCCGGTGTACCGGCGGGTGGCCGAGGAGAGCCCGCACGGCCAGGGCTCGATCGCGATGCTGGAGCGGCTGCTGTCGTTCTGGCAGGGCAAGCTGTTCGTCCTGGTGCTGCTGGGCTTCGCCGCCACCGACTTCCTGATCACCATCACCCTCTCCGCGGCGGACGCCACCGCCCACCTCGTGGAGAACCCGCACCTCAGCGACGCCCTCCACGGCCGCCAGGTGCTGATCACACTGATCCTCATCGCCCTGCTCGGCGCCGTGTTCCTCAAGGGGTTCACCGAGGCCGTCGGCATCGCCGTTGTGATCGTCGCGGTCTATCTGGCACTGAACGTCGTGGTCGTGGCAGTCGGCCTGTGGCATGTCTTCACCGAGCCGCAGGTTGTCAGTGACTGGACCGGCGCACTGACAGCCGAACACGGCAGTCCGCTCGCCATGGTGGGCGTGGCCCTGCTCGTCTTCCCCAAACTGGCCCTCGGCCTGTCCGGGTTCGAGACCGGGGTCGCCGTCATGCCGCACGTCGAAGGAGCGTCCGGCGACAGCCCCGAGCGGCCCAAGGGCCGCATCCGGGGCACGAAGAAGCTGCTCACCACCGCGGCCCTCATCATGAGCGTCTTCCTCATCACCAGCAGCGTGGTGACGACCTTCCTCATCCCCGAGAAGGCCTTCGAACCGGGCGGCGAGGCCAACGGGCGCGCGCTGGCCTACATCTCGCACGAGTACCTGGGCGACGGCTTCGGCAGCCTCTACGACGCCTCGACCATCGTCATCCTCTGGTTCGCCGGCGCCTCCGCCCTCGCCGGGCTGCTCAACCTGATGCCGCGCTACCTGCCCCGCTACGGCATGGCCCCGCACTGGGCGCGGGCCGTGCGCCCCATGGTCCTGGTCTTCACCGCGATCGCCTTCCTGGTGACCTGGATCTTCGACGCCGACGTGGACGCGCAGGGCGGCGCCTACGCCACCGGTGTCCTCGTCCTGATCACCTCGGCCGCCATCGCCGTGACCATCGCGGCCCACCGGGCGGGGCAGCGCGGCTGGACCGCTGCCTTCGGGCTCATCTCGGCGATCTTCCTGTATACGACCGGGGACAACATCGTCGAGCGGCCCGACGGCGTGAAGATCGGGGCCTGCTTCATCGGCGGGATCATCGCCGTGTCGCTGCTGTCCCGCCTGCGGCGCGCGTTCGAACTCCGCGTCACCAGCGTCACGTTGGACCCCCTCGCCGAGCGGTTCGTACGCGACATCGCCCACCGCCGCATCCGGTTCATCGCCAACAAGCCGGAGGAGCGGGACGCGGCCGAGTACCGCGACAAGCTCCACCAGATCCGCTCCGACAACGACATCCCGCCCGAGGACGACCTGATCTTCGTCGAGGTCACCGTGCGCGACCCCTCGGAGTTCGAGAGCGAACTGCGCGTCACGGGCCAGGTCCTGCACGGCCGCTACCGCGTCCTCACCCTGGAGAGCGCCACCATCGCCAACGCGCTGGCCGCCTTCCTCCTCCACGTCCGTGACACCACCGGCCAGCGCCCGCACATCTACTTCGAGTGGACGGAGGGCGGCCCGCTGCGCCACTTCGTCAAATTCTTCCTCTTCGGCACGGGCGAGGTGGCCCCGGTCACCCGGGAAGTCCTCCGTGAAGCCGAACCGGACCGTGCCCACCGCCCCCGAGTCCACGTGGGCTGACCGGAACCGGACAGCACGGGGGAATCGGGCCCGTTCATTCCTATTTGTTCCTATTCGCTCCCGTCCATTCCCGTGGTGACCCACCGACGGAATCACTCCGGAATTCCGGACAGCGGCAGGGGGAACCTACGCGGACTCCGACAATCAACGGACGGCCACCAGGTTTCACCCCTTGGCACCCTCGTCGGGGAGGGCCACTGGTGACGATTCGAGAGGAAGAAAAACGTCGTCTGATGGCATGGAGTAGTAGGCGTGAAGCGCAAGCACGGGCTGCTGGTCGCCGCGGCCGCGGCCGGAGTGGTCACCGCGTCCTTCGGTGGACCGGCAGCAGCCGCCGACCGGGACGGTGAGTCCGGCAAGTCCTACATGGGGATCGGCAACGGGCAGTCCAAGGGGCCGAAAGACCTGCCGCGCTCCGCGTCTACCGGGCCTGAGGGCATCGACCTCTCGAACTTTCAGCGGACGGTGCCGTGGCAGGCCCTCCAGGATCGGGGCGTGAAGTTCGCCTACGCCAAGTCCAGCGAGGGGAGCTCGTACACCGACCCCATGTTCCAGGAGCATGTCGACAACGCCAAGAAGTACGGAATGCTCGCGGGCGCCTATCACTTCCCGAATCTTTGGGACGGGGCCTCGCCGGCCGCTCAGGCCGACTACTTCCTGCAAGTGAGCGGTGGCTGGAAGGACGACGGCACGACCCTGCCCGGTGTGCTCGATCTCGAGAACGTCGACGGCAAGCCGTTCTGCTACAACAAGAGCCCCGAGCAGATGGTCGCCTGGATCAGGGAATTCACCGACACCTACCGGGAGAAGACCGGCCGGGACGCCGTCATCTACACGCGCACCAACTGGTGGAGCCAGTGCACCGGGAATTCCGCCGAGTTCACCGACAACCCGCTGTGGCTGTCGAACTGGGCCGCTACTCCGGGAACCATGCCCGCCGGCTGGGACGAGCAGGCGATCTGGCAGTACGCCGGAGGAGCCCCCGGCGCGTCCGACCCCGTCGACAGGATCGACAAGAATGTGTTCAACGGCACGGAGGAGCAGCTGAAGTCCTTCGCCGCCGGAGAAGTACCGGGTGGGCCGGGCGAGTCCCCGGAACCGACCCAGCCCCCGTCACCGTCCGGCTCCCCGGTGCCGACCGAGCCCGCCGCGCCGTCCGGGCCCCCCGAACCGTCCGGGTCCCCGACGCAGACCGGGCCCGCTGCGCCGACTGACACCGGTACCCCGGGCAATGGCGGCACCACCCCGTCCGCGGGCCTGGGCGGTGGACTCGCGGACACCGGCGCCGACATCGGGTACGCGCTCCCGGTCGGCGCCGCGCTCCTCCTCGGCGGCGCGGCCATTCACCGCAGGTCACGCGCCTCCGCGGCAAAGCCGGAGTGACCTGACAGACCGGTCACCGCAGCGGCCGGGACCGACCACCACGACCGAGCCGACCACTACGGCGGCCGAGCCGACCATCGCAGTGGTCGGGCGGCCGGGCCCTCGCAGGGGTGGGACCCGGCCGCCCGGTCACACGGTCACGTGGTCACGCGGGGCGAAAGGCCCCCCGTCTCCGCCTCAGCCCCGCCCCGGCTTGAACCCCTTCAGGTCGGCCAGGTCGTACGCGGTGTCGCCCAGTGTGAGGGTGCTGCCCGAGGTGGTGGCAGTGGGCGGGGTGCCCTTGCCCACCGCCAGGACGATCTTGAAGTCGGCCTCGGCGCCGTTCCGCGTCACCCTGAACGCGCCCTTGTCAGTGGAGAGTTGGGCCCCTTCGGGCGCCAGGATCCAGCCCTTGAGGTAGCTGTCGCCCTTCTTGAAGACGAAGGTCGCCGCCCCGCCCTCGGTCTCGCCGAAGGTGATCTCGGTGCCCGCCTCCGGGGCCAGCTGCCAGGCGTACGCGTGCGAGGTGCTGTCCGCGAACGCGTCGTGGATCGCGATGACCGAGTCCGCGCCGCCGACCGGCCGCAGGTCGACCGCGACGTCCCGCTGCGCCTTGGCCAGCTGGTAGTTGGCGCTGCCGTCCAGGGACAGGAAACCGCCGCCCTGGCCGGCGTACACCCGGGACTCCAGCGTCCGGCCCTTGCCGACAACCGGCTCGACCTTGCCGTCCACGAACGGCTTGGAGAACAGCTCTGTCTTGGAGGTTTCCTTCCCGGGCTGGCGGGCCCAGATGACGTCCTGGCCGATGAGGGACGTCGAGAAGGTTTCGGAACCATTCCAGCCGGAGTGGCGGTGGTTGCGGTTGGTCAGCCCGACCAGCACGTCGTCGGCGTCCTGGTAGCGGCTGCGGAACTGGTAGGCGCCGCCGTGGTCGTCCAGCAGCCCCTCCCGCACCGCGGCCGGACCCTCGTCCGGGTCCTGCGGGGTCTTCCCGAACGGGTAGAAGAGGAGCCCGGGGACCCCGCCCCCGCCGCCGACCGTCTTCTCGTACTGCCACAGGAACGCGGCCCGTTGGTCCTCGGGCACGTTCGTGAAGGCGAAGGCGGCCACGGCCGCGCTGCCGGTCGGGTAGCCGACACCCCACTGCAGCCGGGCCTTGTCGGGCTGGGCGGAGACGCAGTGCATCAGCAGGTTGGCGAGTTGCGGGCGCTGCCAGGACTTCTTCAGGGCGTCGAGGCCCGCGTCGATCCCGGCGAGGACACCGGGGGCGCCGATGAACAGCTCGTAGTCGAGGTAGTCGTAGCCCTCCTGGTACCAGCCCGTGTCGGAGTAGGCGAGGTCGAAGTGGCGGGCACATTCGTCGGTCAGGGTCGCGATCCGGCGCTCCTGGAGGTCGTAGTCACCGTCACTGCGCAGCGCGAGGCGCAGCGCCAGCTCGCCGCATTTGGTCACCGCGACCCAGTTGGACGACTTGTCCGGGTAGTCCATGTTGGGGTGCCAGGTCGTCTCCAGCATCGCGGCCGCGGTGCCCAGGGAGTCCCGCGCCTTCGCCCGCTGCTCCGCGGTCCAGGCCTGGTAGGCCCAGTCGTAGGCCATGGCCAGTGCGGGCGCCGCGTTCCCGGTGCTCAGCGGGTGGGTGAGGGGCATCCTCGGGCCTGCCGCCACCAACGCGTCGTAGGCGGTCTTCGCATAGGCCGGGTCGCCGCTGACCTGGTAGAGGAGCGCGGCGTCGCGCGCCCAGGCGGCCTCCGCCTCGCCAGGCGCGTAGTTGTACGCGGGCAGGCCCTTGGAAACCCGGGAGGCGAGCTGGTCGTACGTGGACTTGGGCGTGCCCGGCTGCTGGATCGCGGCGCGGATGTCGGCCAGCTTGTCGTCGTTCACCCACAGGCGCGGGTGCTGGAGGCCGGACAGCTTGGCGGTGGCGAGGGTGGTGCCGTCGCGGCCCTTGAGGGTGAAGCCGGTCGCGCCCTTGTCCTGGCCCGGCGCCAGCGTCGCGCCGAGGCTCTCTGCGCTGTACGTGCCGAGCTTGCGGTGGCCCGCGTAGAGCGTGACGGGGCCGCGGGTGCCGGCCTTCAGCCGCCAGGCCACGCGCGCGCTCCGGCCGACCTCGGTCGCCGAGAGCACGTTGGTGCCCTGGTTGTCCTCGAACCGCTCGGGGGTGGTGATCGTCTCTGGCTCGGTGACGCCGAGCCGGCTGCCGTCGGCGGCCAGCGCGACGATCTTGTAGCTGTAGCGCTGCCCGGGGCGCGCGGTGTTGTCCCCGGCGAACGCCACGGCGGGCACCGTACGCAGCAGGGTCTTCCGGTCCGGCTTGAAGCCGGGGTACGAGCCGCGGTGTATCTCGTAGTGCGCCGCCTGCGCCGGGTCGGCCAACTCGCCGAAGTCCCAGGACAGGTTGACCTCGCCGGTGGGCAGCGGGTTGGCGCCGACGAGGTTGCCCTCCAGCGGCTCCATGGAGACGTTGTCGATCAGCATGCGCCCGGTGGCGGCGCCGAGGCGGGGCCACAGCTTCTGCACGGCGGCGCCCTTGGGCGCGAACACGATCCGGCTGACCTTGTGCCAGCCGGTGGTGCCGGTGATGCGGCCGAAGATCGGGCCGGTGTATTCGGTGGAGAGGTAGCCGCCGTAACCGGTGAGGCCCTCGGCCTTCTGGTCGAAGGTGACCCGGTAGGCCTGCGGGCGCGCGGGGTCGGTGTTGGCGATCTCCTGGCCCAGGGTGACGTTGTCGTCGACGGAGCCGGTCTCCATCAGCAGCGCGCGGCTGCCGTCCGGGCCCGCCCCGTCGACCACCTGGACCTTGAAGCTGCCCCAGGCTTCGATGGTCTTCCAGCCGTCCGGCAGACCGTCCGCGCCCACCTGCTCGAAGTCGCCGTTCACGACGAGCCCGGCGGCGTACGAGGGCGGTGCGGGCACGGCCACGGCGAGCGCCCCGGCGAGGGCCGCACCGGCGATGGCGACGCGGGTCAGACGGGAGGAGGCGAGGGGGCGGGACGGTCTGGACGCCCTGGACGGTCTGGACATGAATCCTCCGGTGCGGATGGTGCGTTGAGCACGGCTGGTGTGGTGCGGGGGGAGGGGGCGCGCGTGGGGTGGTGGTGCTGCCGGTGGGGCCGGCGGTACGAGAACCGCCGGCCCCGCGGGTCATGCGGATGCGGGTCAGACGTCCCCGCTGGTGGTGCCCATTTTCAGGTCGTCGCGTTGGCAGGAGTGGTGTTCAGGAGCGTGATGGCCGCCGCCACGGCTGCCGCGCGGAGGAGGTTCTTGGCCTTCTTCACTGGACGATCACCGCCCAACGGTTGTCACTGAGACCGGTCTTGATGTGCAGGAGCGCCGTGCTGGTGGACTGCGTGGCCGCGATGGTCATCGGCAGTTCGGTGCTGAAGCTCGCGCCGGGCGCGAGTGCGGGGACGTTCCAGTACTTCCAGCTGCCGGAGAACCCCGGGGTGTCGGCGAAGCTCTGCATCTGGGTCGCCGCCGTGGTCGAGCTGGTGTTGTTGGTGAGGGTGACCGGGACGGTCGTGGTCGTGCCGCGCTGGACTGTGCAGTTGCCGCTCGGGAGCGTGGCCGAGACCGTGAACGGCCCGCTGTTGCTGGTGCCGGTGATGACGCCCATCTCGTAGGAGTTCTGCGAGACCCAGGCGCAGGCGTTGGCGGTCGTCGCTGTGGGCTCCCAGATGACCACGCCGTCCGTCTTCGCCTTCAGCTCGCTGAAGATGTACGACCAGGTGTTGCCCGTGAGGTAGTCCCCGCCGGTACCGAGCTGCTTGGGGTTGATGTACGGGTATATCGGCTGGTCAGCCATCGCGCGGTCGCGGGAGACGGCCAGGTTGAGCTCGTTGGACCAGCTGGTCTGCGTCTCGCCGGAGTCCCAGTACATGCGTGGGGCGAAGCAGTCGAGGTTGTTCTTGTCGTTGCCGTCGGTGTCTTGGTGCAGCAGCTTCACGAGGTCGTGGTTCTGGTTGGACCAGCCCTCGTAGCCGTAGTTGCAGACCGGCGCCTGCGGGGCGGCGTTGTGCGCCCACTCGATCAGCTGGCGCCACAGGTTGTACGCGTTGGTGGCCGCTTGTCCGGTCGGGACCTGGGTGAGTTCGATGTCCTCGAAGTCGAGCACGACCGGCGCGGTGGCGGCGCCACCGAACTGGTTCGCGCCCATGTATTCCTTGATCTTGGCCTCGTACACGGCCTGCGTGGGTATCGGGCCGCCGTTGGCGGTGCAGCCCGAGGTGTTGCACTTGAAGGCGAACACGTCGTAGACGACGGTGGACTTGATCGCGCCGTACTGGGGCATGCCCGGCGGGTTGGCGCCGCGCTCGTTAGTGAAGACGGTGAAGCCGGCAGCCGCTTCGGCCGCGGCGGCCGAGGTGGGGGAGGAGGCGATCGGCAGGACCGCGAGGCCGAGGGCGGCCGCGGCGGCTGCCAGCGGTCGCGCGTACCGGCTGCGCAGCATGGACAGGACATTGCGTCTTTGCATGGTGTCCTCCTGGGGGGAGAGTGCGGCCGCACCGTTGCGGTCGCATGCGCACCGGAAGGGCCCGCCCTGACGGGAGGCTGGGGAAGGCCCTTCCGGGATCTGGGGGAGCGAGGGCGTCAGGCCTTCTGCGCGGCCTCGTACTCCTTGGCGAACTCCTCGGCGGCCTTGTCGCCGCCCTTGGCCTTCCACTGCTTGACCATGGAGGCCCAGTCGGAGAGCGTCTTGCGGCCCTGGACGATCGCCTTGATCTCGTCCTCCTTGAAGAGGTTGAGCTCGTTGAACTTGGCGTTCCAGGTCGTCGACGTCAGACCGACGGTCGGGTCCGAGAGGCCCACCTCGACGATCTCCGTCTGGAAGGCGTGGCGGCGCTTGACCGCCTCGGCGGCGCCGGGCACGGCGGAGGGAAGGAACAGCACCTGCTGCCCGCAGGCCATGAAGCCGACGCCCAGGGTGTCCTTGTTGTCACCGTTGAGGGCGAAGTCGTTCTGGACCGGGCTGCCGTCCTCGCCCCGCTCGAAGTGGGTACCCTCCACGCCGTAGGTGATGAGCTCGTACTCCTTGGTGCCGAACGGCGCGGCCAGGTAGTCCAGGACCCGCAGCAGCAGCTTGATGCGGTCCTTCGGCGCCTTCTTCAGCACCGTGAAGTAGTCGGCGCCGGGGGAGAACCAGTGGCCCGGCCGGGCGCCGTTGGCGGGCTTGAACGGGCGGACGACATCGAGGGTGAAGCCGTCCTTGATGGCCGTGGCGTCGCCGGCGAAGCCGATCGAGGGGCCCGAGATGGTCGCGGCCTGGCCGCTGCGGAAACCGGAGGCCGAGTCGTAGTCGGGATTCTTGGGGAAGACGCCGGCCTTGTACCACGCGGCCAGCTGCTCGACACCGGCCTTGAACTCGTCCGTGCCCAGCTGGGTCTCGAACTTGCCGTTCTTGACCGAGAAGGCGTGGGGCGCGCCGAACATCGGCACGATCGAGTTGAAGCAGTACGCGCCGGCGTTGCCGCCGCCCATGGCGACCTTCTTGCCCCCGCTCAGCTCCTTGAGGCCCGCGGTGTAGTCCTCGACGGTCAGCTTGCCGATCTCGGGCACCCAGATGCCGGCGCTCTTCATCAGCTCCACATTGGCGCTGACGACATGGCCGACCCGGGGGCGCTCGACCGGGCACTTGAAGAGCCTTCCGTCGATCCGGCCGCCCGCCTTCCACGCGTACGTGGGGATGGCGGCCAGGTTCGGGAACTCCTTGATGGCGTCCCCGGACAGGAAGTCCGTGAGGTCCTGGCACTTGGCGGCGATCAGCTCGGTGGAGTTCGGCAGGTTGGAGGAGACCGCGATGATGTCGGGCAGTTCCCCGCCCGCCACCAGCGCCGCGAACTTCTGCGCGGCCTCCATGCCGGGTACGACGGTCAGTTCGAGGTCGACGCCCAGCTCCTTGTTGAGCGCCTGCCACAGCTTGTGCTTGGCCTTCGACTTCGGCGGGGCGCCCCAGGTGATGGTCCACACCTTGACCTTGGAGCCGTCACCCGGCTTCTCCGCGACGGACTGCTTCAGGTCCTTCGGGTAGGAGGTGAAACCCGGCTGGACGCCCTTCTCGGTCGGGGCCAGCTCCGGCTTCGGCGCGTCGGGGTGCGGTATGTACGACGGCCAGGGGGCCAGGTCCTTGCCCGCGTTGCCCAGGGCCTTGCCGCTGCCGCCGCCGGAGGAGGAACAGGCGGTCAGGGAGGCCCCGGTGGCGGCCAGAACGGTCCCGATGCCGAGGGCTTGCAGGACGGATCTGCGGGAGATGGCGGAACTCATGGGAATGCGACTCCTGTCGGCGAAGAAGCGATAGAGCGAAGAGGGGAAGAGTGAGGCGGCGCGCGGGACGGTCCCGGGCTAGCTCTTGATGGCGCCGGTGAGCACGCCCTTGGTGAAGTAGCGCTGGATGAAGGGGTAGACGAGCAGGATCGGCACGGTCGCCAGGACGACGACGGCCATGTTGACCGTCTGCGGGGCGTAGTGGACCTGCTCCGCGGCGGCGCCCTGGACGTCGATGAGCTTGTTGTTGTTGAGCCCGGTGACGTAGGTGCGCATCAGCGTCTGCAGCGGCCACTTGGAGGAGTCGTCCAGGTACAGCAGCGCGCGGAAGAAGTCGTTCCAGTACCCGACCGCGTAGAACAGGCCGACCACCGCGATGACCGCCTTGGACAGCGGGAGCACGATCGTCCACAGGATGCGCAGCTCGCCCGCGCCGTCCAGCTTGGCCGACTCGAAGAGCTCGCCCGGGATGCCCTGGAAGAAGCCCCGCATCACCACGAGGTTGAACGCGTTGACCAGCACCGGCAGGAACAGGGCCCAGTAGGTGTTGCGCAGGCCGAGGCTGTTGACCACCAGGAAGCTGGGGATCATGCCGGCCGGGAAGAGGAAGGTGAAGAGGATCATCACCATGACCGGCCTGCCGCCGACCACACCGGGCCGGGCCAGCGCGTACGCCAGCATGACCGTGCTTGCCAGGCTGAACAGTGTGCCCGCGAGCGTGATCCCGATGGACACCATCAGCGAGTCGGTGACCTGCCCCTGGTCGAAGATCCGCTCGTACGCGGTGAACGTCCACTCCTTCGGCCACACCGCGTAGCCGCCGTTCTCGATGACCTGCTGGTCCGGCGCGAAGCTCGTGGCGATGACGACCCAGAAGGGGACCACCACGGCGACGACCGTGACGATCAGGGCCAGGCCCTTGGCCGCCTGCGTGGGGAGCTTGGGCTTCTCCTTCCACGCGGGCCGTTCGCTGCGCGTGAGTGCGGTGATGCTCACCGGTACACCCCCTGCTCGCCCATCCGGTGGGCGATCTTGTTCGTGGAGAAGACGAGCATGGCGCCGATCACGCCCTTGAACAGTGCGGCGGCCGCCGCAATGCCCCAGTTCTGGTCCCTGATGCCGTGGTGGTAGACGTAGGTGTCGATCACCTCGGCCACGTCCGGGCCGAACATGTCGCGCTGGAGCAGGATTTGCTCGAAGCCGACCGAGAGGATGTCGCCGAGGCGCAGGATCAGCAGGAGGATGATCACGGCCCGCAGCGACGGCAGGGTCACGTGCCAGAAGCGGCGCCAGGGGCCCGCCCCGTCGAGCGCGGCCGCCTCGTACAGGCCCTCGTCCACGTTGTGCAGCGCGGCGAGGAAGATGATCGTGCCCCAGCCGCACTCCTTCCAGATCAGTTCGACCACCATCAGCGGGCGGAACGCGTCCGGGTTGCCGAAGATGTCGAGCAGATGGCCGTCGGAGCCGCCCAGCAGCCCGTTGACCGCGCCGTCGGCACCCAGCACCTGCTGGAACAGGGCCACCACGATCACCCATGAGATGAAGTGCGGCAGATACACCACGCTCTGTACGAACTTCCGCAGCCTGCCCTGCATGAGGCTGTGCAGCAGCAGCGCCAGGGCGAGCGGCACCGGGAAGTAGAAGACCAGCTGGAGGAGGGAGAGGACCACCGTGTTGAGGGCGGCCTGCCAGAACGCCGGCTCGCTGAACAGCGCCTGGAAGTTGGCGAATCCGACCCACTCGCTCTCCCACACGCCGACGAACGGCATGTAGTTCTTGAACGCGATGGCGTTGCCGAAGAGCGCCAGGTACTGGAAGACCAGGAAGTACAGGACCCCTGGCGCCATGAGCAGCAGGAGGGTCCGGTCCCTGCGTATTCGGGCCCACCGACCGCCTTTGGGGGGCGCCGAGTTCGTACGTCGGGGTGGGGGCGCCGTCCGGCTCCGCGTACTGCGGGGCGCCGGTGGATCGTCCACGGACACGGCCATGGTGCTTCCCTTCGCTGCGCTCGGCCGCCGCTCCGGCCGCGTCCGGGCCATGCTCGGGCATGGCGAACACGGCCGGGTGGCCGTTCTGTTGCGGTGTGGGGGTGCCGTCGTACGCGACCATGGACGGGTCGTGTCGTGTCGGTCGAGCGAAGTTTTGAGCAGCGAGCGGAAGAGCGTCAAGACTTTCGCATAAGACTTTGCTTTTTTGGTCTAAGTGATCAGTCTTGCAAAGCCCGTGCGGGGGTCCCGCACGAGGCGCGTACCCGCAGGTCGGGGAGGAGTTCGAGGTGGTGCCGGGCGGGTCGGTCGCCGGCGCCGTCCGTTCCGTCCGTCCGCTCGCCCAGGCGCTGGAGCAGCAGGCGCGCGGCGGCCTGCCCCACCTCGTACTTGGGCAGCGCGACCGCGGTCAGGGGGAGGTCCGAGAGCGCGGCGACGTCGTCGTCGTAGGCGACCAACGCCAGGTCGCGGGGGACCTCGATGCCGCGGCTGCCCAGCAGTTGGACGAGCATGATCGCCTCGACGTCGCTGAGCACCACTGCCGCGGTCACCTCGTGCCGGCGCACCGCCTCGGCGAGCCCGTTCAGCGCCGCCTCCTGGTGCGCGGGATCGCGGTCCTCGGTGTGGAAGTCGAAGCGCTCGAAGGGGTATTGGGCCAGGCCGAGGGTGCGGACCGCCGCCTCGAAGCCGGCCTGCACCTGGACCTGCGTGGCGCTCGGCCCGGCGACCAGCGCGATCCGCTCGTGTCCCAGGGCGGCCAGGTGCGCGACGGCGAGCCCGGCCCCGGCGGCGTGGTCGGTGCAGACCCGGTCCTGCGCCACGGCCGCCGTGCCCGGCGCGGCGCGCCGCTCGACCAGCACGGTCGGCACCCCGAAGTCCAGGCCGGGGGAATCGGGTGAACTCAGGCCCTCGTGCCAGTTCGGGGTGAACAGCAGGCCGTCGACACCGCTCTCCAGCATGCGGTTGATCTGGAAGTCCTGGCGCTGGTGGTAGCCGGAGATGCCCAGGACCAGGCGGCCGCCCGCGGCGATCGCGGCCTCCCGGGCGCCGCGGATGATCTCCGCGAAGTAGTGCCGTGACTGCGGGGCGACCATGCCGAGGACCGGACCTTCGGAGTCGCTCTCCGCGGCGGCGGGTGCGGGGGCCTTGGCCGGTGGGGTGCTTCGGCCCGCCCGCTGCAGGCGCTCGGCCGAGGACGGCGCGTCCGGCCAGGAGACGACTCCGCGCGCCCGGTTGACCAGGCCCTTCTCCGCGAGCACATCCACATCGCGGCGGGCCGTGACGGTGGAGATGTCGAGGTGCTCGGCGAGTTCGACCACGCGGACGACGCCGCAGGCCTTCACCAACTCGAGTATGCGCTCGTGTCGTTCGTCCATCGTGAACCGCACGGCATCGCTCCCGGACGTCGGGCCGCGCAGACGTGCCGCACTGGGTGGCGCGCACCGTCGGACGGCTTGAGTGGCGCTGACAACGGGAAGCTTACTACTCCGATCGTCGTGTTCCATTTTCGAAAATCGCTCTTGACGATGGAAAGCGCTCTCCCTAGAGTCGGCCGGAACCCGCAGGAAGCCCGCCCACCCGCAGCCCGACCGGGTCGAACCAGAAGGCAGACCACCATGACGATGCAGCCGTGGTTCACGGAGGCCAAGCTCGGGATCTTCCTGCACTGGGGGATCTACGCGGTCGACGGAGTCGCCGAGTCCTGGTCCTTCTTCTCCGGAAGCCTCCCGTACGAGACGTACATGCGGCAGCTGGACGGCTTCACGGCCGCACGCTACGAACCCGCCGAGTGGGCCGCGCTCTTCGAGCGCGCCGGGGCCAGGTACGCGGTGCTGACCACCAAGCACCACGACGGGGTCGCCCTGTGGGACACCCGGGCCACCGACCTCTCGGTCGTCAAGTCCACCCCGGCGGGGCGGGACCTGGTGGGCCCGTTCGCCGACGCCCTGCGCGAGCGGAACCTGCGCGTCGGCCTGTACTTCTCCCACAACGACTGGAGCCACCCGGACTACCCGACCGTGCGCCCCTCCCGGCTGCACAGGCCGTGGGTGGACAACCGGTTCGCCATGCCGCTGCCGGGCGAGGAGGACCCGGAGGCCTGGGAACGCTATCTGCGGGTCGTCCACCGCGGCCAGATCCGGGAGTTGATGGAAAACTACCGCCCCGACCTGCTGTGGTTCGACGGCGCCTGGGAGCGGGACGAGGAGCAGTGGCGGCTGGGCGAACTGCGCGAACAGATCCTCGCCCTCGGCCCGGAGACGGTCCTCAACGGCCGCATGGGCCGCCACGGCGACTACGCCACCCCGGAGTTGGGCGTGCCGATCACCCCGCCCGACGGGCCCTGGGAGCTGTGCTACACCCTTGGCGACATGTGGGGCTACCAGCCCACCGACACCGCGCACAAGTCCGTACGCGAACTGGTCCGCGTCTTCGCCGAGACCATCGGCGGGGGCGGCAACCTCCTCCTCAACACCGGGCCCAGGGAGGACGGCACGATCCTGCCCGAGCACGCCGAGCGCCTGGAGGGCCTCGGCCGCTGGATCAGACGCAACGAGGAAGCCGTCTACGGCACCGTCGCCGGGCTCCCGTACGGCCACCACTACGGCCCCTCGACCCTCGCGCCCGACCGCCGCACGCTGTTCCTCTGCTGCTTCGACCCGCCGCGCGGCTTCGTCGAACTGCGGGGCCTGCGGAACAAGGTGCGCCGCGTCTCGGTCCTGGGCACGGGCGCCGAACTGGCCCACCGCGTCGTCGGCGGCTTCCCGAGCCGCGACGTCCCCGGTGTCCTGCGGATCGAGGCCCCGGCCGTCACCGACCCCGAAGCGACGGTCCTGGCCGTGGAGCTGGACGGCGAACTGGACCTGTACCGGGGGCAGGGCGAGGGCTGACCGCAGCTGGTCGACCGGCGCGCGAACCGCCGGGTCGGTCGCGAACGCGCAAATTCCAACACCAATACTTCGCGAAAGAGTTGATTTTCGAGAGATCGCCTCTCTAGGCTCGGGCCGACCGGGCGTGCCTGCTTCGGTCAGGATTCACCTGGGCTTTCCGTCACTGCTGTGGTGAAATCCCCCCACCGGCGGCAAAGCTCCTCCACGATCATTAGTTCATTCCGAACGACCCTGGAGAGAACCGCCCGTGAACGAACTGAGCCGCCGTCGGTTCATGCAGGTGACCGGTGGCACCGCCGCCGCGTCCGCGCTGTCGACGAGCATCGCCCGCGCCGCCTCGATAGCTCCGCACCACCGCACCGGCAGCCTGCGCGACATCGAGCACATCGTCGTCCTCATGCAGGAGAACCGGTCCTTCGACCACTACTTCGGCACCCTGCGCGGGGTTCGCGGCTTCGGCGACCCGCGCCCGGCGGCCCTGCCCGGCGGCAAGCCGGTGTGGCACCAGTCCGACGGGACCCAGGAGGTCCTGCCCTTCCACCCGCAGGGCGACGACCTGGGTCTGAAGTTCATGCAGGGGCTCAACCACGACTGGAAGGGCGGCCAGAAGACCTTCAACCAGGGCAATTACGACCAGTGGATCCCGTCCAAGACGGCGGCCACCATGGCCTACCTCACCCGTGAGGACATCCCGTTCCACTTCGAACTCGCCGACAAGTTCACCGTCTGCGACGCCTACTACTGCTCGCTCATAGGCTCCACCGACCCCAACCGCTACTACATGTGGACCGGCTACACCGGCAACGACGGCACCGGCGGCGGCCCCGTCCTCAACAACGCCGAGGCCGGCTACGACTGGACCACCTACCCCGAGCGCCTGGAGAAGGCCGGGGTCTCCTGGAAGATCTACCAGGACACCGGCGACGGCCTCGACGCCGCGGGCAGGTGGGGCTGGATCCTCGACGCCTACCGCGGCAACTACGGCGACAACTCGCTGCTCTACTTCAACCAGTACCGCAACGCCGCCCCCGGCGACCCCCTCTACGACAAGGCCCGCACCGGCAGCAGCGTCAAGAACGGCGACAACTACCTCGACGACCTGCGCGCCGACATCAAGGCCGGCACGCTCCCGCAGATCTCCTGGATCGCCGCGCCCGAGGCCTTCACCGAGCACCCCAACTTCCCCGTCAACTTCGGCGCCTGGTACATCGCACAGGTCCTCGACGCCCTCACCGCCGACCCCGAGGTGTGGAGCAAGACGGCCCTGTTCATCACGTACGACGAGAACGACGGCTTCTTCGACCACCTCGTGCCGCCGTACGCCCCCGGCTCGGACGCCGAGGGCAGGTCCACCGTGGACACCACCGGCGAGCGCTACCCCGGCTCCAGCTCCTTCGTGGCCGGCCCCTACGGAATGGGCCCGCGCGTCCCGATGCTCGTCGTGTCCCCGTGGAGCAAGGGGGGTTGGGTCTGCTCCGAGACCCTCGACCACACCTCGATCATCCGGTTCATGGAGCGCCGCTTCGGCGTCCACGAGCCCAACATCACGCCCTGGCGCCGCGCCGTGTGCGGCGACCTGACCTCGGCCTTCGACTTCTCCCACGCCGACCGCCGGGTGCCGGAACTGCCGGACACCGACGGATACGTGCCCCCGGACCGCGACCGGCACCCCGACTTCAAGCTCACCCCGCGCCCCGACGCGGCCATGCCCCGGCAGGAGCCCGGACTCCGCCGCGCCCGCCCGCTCCCGTACGACCTGTCGGCCGATGCCCGCCGCACCCCCGAGGGCCGGCTGGAACTCTCCTTCGCCAGCCGCGGAAAGACCGGCGCGGTGTTCCAGATCCGCTCGACCACGCGCACGGACGGCCCGTGGACGTACACGGTGGAGGCCGGAAAGAAACTGTCCGACACCTGGGCCCTGCCCACAGGCGACAGCGCCTACGAGTACTCGGTGCACGGGCCCAACGGCTTCTGGCGCCGCTTCGCGGGCAAGGGCGGCGGCGCGGGCCCCGAGGTCACCGTCCAGACCGGCCGCACCGGCCCCTCCGACCATTCCGGCTCCTCCGGCCCCTCCGGCCCCTCCGACCATTCCGGCCCTTCCGACCGCTCCGGCTCTTCCGGCCCCTCCGGCCAGGCGCAGCTGACCCTGACCAACAACGGCACGGCAACCGTCCGCCTCACGGTCACCGACGGCTACGGCAACGCCGCCCCCGCCCACTACCGCCTGCGCCCCGGCGCGCACGCCGTCCACACGGCGAACACGACCCGCACCCACGGCTGGTACGACCTGGCGGTCACCTCCGACCACGACGACACCTGGCTCCGCCACCAGGCCGCCCACATAGAAACCGGCCACCCCACCACCAGCGACCCAGCCATCGCCACCACCTGACCCAACGAGGCGCGCGTCTTCTCCGGGACGGCGCGTCTCCCTACGAGATGGCGGCGGACTTGCTCGAGGACGGCCGGCCCTCTCGATGCAGCCACCTCCCGTGCGTCGACCCACGGGAGGTGGGGCTGGGCCTGCTCTGGAGAGAGGGACCGCTCGTCCGTCTGAGATGGGTGTGCATGCCGGGAGCAAGACAGCTACAGCTACACGCTGTTGACCCAAACCTTGCGCGGTGCGGCGAACGTCTCGCCCGTGCTGGTGAAGGTCCACAGAGCGGTCACCCGACGGCCGTCTGCGCCCACGCCGTAGTCGTAGGAGATGGCGATGTCGGCTTTGCTGTCGCCGTTGTAGTCGCCGGCGACTGGTTTGCTGGCGTTCCAGTTCCAGCTGTCGGTGCCGCTGTCCCATACTTTTCGGGGTGTTGTGGAGCCGTTGTTGGTGCCGGGGAATAGCCAGAGGCCGGTCTTGCGTTTGTTGTCGCCGGTCTGTCCGTAGTCGTAGAGGACGGCGATCTCGGCTTTGCTGTCGCCGTCGAAGTCACCGGCGACCAGCTTGCTGGCGTTCCAGTTCCAGCTGTCCGAACCGCTCTCCCACACCTTCCGGGGCGCCTCGAAACCGTCACCGCTGGCGGTGAACCACAGGGCGCTCTGGTTGCGGCCGTCGCCGCTCTGTCCGTAGTTGTACAGGACGGCGATGTCGGCTTTGCCGTCGCCGTTGTAGTCGCCGGCGACTGGTTTGCTGGCGTTCCAGTTCCAGCTGTCGGTGCCGCTGTCCCATACCTTTTGGGGTGTTGTGGAGCCGTTGTTGGTGCCGGGGAATAGCCAGAGGCCGGTCTTGCGTTTGTTGTCGTTGGTTTGCCCGTAGTCGTAGAGGACGGCGATGTCGGTCTTGCTGTCGCCGTTGTAGTCGCCGGCGACTGGTTTGCTGGCGTTCCAGTTCCAGCTGTCGGTGCCGCTGTCCCATACCTTTTGGGGTGTTGTGGAGCCGTTGTTGGTGCCGGGGAATAGCCAGAGGCCGGTCTTGCGTTTGTTGTCGTCGGTCTGTCCGTAGTCGTAGAGGACGGCGATGTCGGCTTTGCTGTCGCCGTCGAAGTCGCCGGCGATCAGCTTGCTGGCGTTCCAATTCCAGCTGTCCGAACCGCTGTCCCACACCGTCCGCGGTGTCTTGAATCCGTCACCAGTACCTTCAAGCAGCCATAGGCCGACCTCATTGCGTCCGTCCCTGGACCTGCCGTAGTTGTGCAGCATGACGACGTCGTCCTTGCCGTCGCCATTGAAGTCGGCGGAGGCGGTCAGCTGCTCCTGGGGCCTGGCGAGCACCTGCTGGATCCAGGGATTGATGTCGTCGACGCGGGTATTGATCGCGTCCTTGCGGGACGCGCTCGAGCCAAAGCAACCGCCCTGCCAGGACTGGCTGTTGACGGCAACAAGATCAAAACCACCATTCTTCTTCCGGAAAGCAGGACCGCCGGTGTCACCCTTGCATATGCTGGCGCCTTCAGGGTTTATCCCAGTGATGCTGACCGAGGTGTCTTCAACCGAGTCCACACGGAACGCGGCGGCATGCAGCTGATCAGGAACCCACTCGTCCTTGGTCCGGCCGTATCCCACCACCTCGAGGGTCTCCCCCACGGAGGGCGCAGTGTGGCCCAGCGTCAGCGGCGTGATGTTCGGCACCGGCTTGGCCAGCTTGACCATCACCAGGTCACGGTCGGCGCGGGGAACGAGCTCGACCACCTCCGCTACCTGACCCGCATGGCTGAGGTCGGTACGGCCGACGGTCGCCGTGGTCTTGAGCCCGGGAGCCCCGGCGGCGATCTTGAAGTCCTTGTCGGGGGCGTCGGCAAAGCAACTGCTCGCGGTGATCACCCATTGGCTGTCCACCAGAGCGCCGGAGCAACTGCGCTTGCCGGCACCGATATCAAGCCTCGCGGCGAAAGCGTAGCCGGAGTCGCTGACGCCATCTGTGCCCGAGAGGGCGGCGGCCGGCGATGTGGTGACCAGGCAGGTCGCAGCCGTTGCGGCTGCCAGGAGACCTGCTGCCCATGCGACACATGAATTATTTCCAGGCATGTTGGTCCTTGGGTGTTTCGGAGCGTGCAAAGTATGCGGCCCGGCTGAGGCAGTTCCGGGCGGCATCAACGGCAGGATGGGCGAACTCGTATATCGGAATTACTGGTTGGGAGTTACGCAAGTCGACGATCGTCGCTCACCTGCTCGTGCGAATCTCGACCAGAACGTACTCGCGGCCTTGCGGATCCGTGGCCTCCCCTACGGGTGTCCATTCACCTTTGGCGACCTCGACCTCCTGTGGCTTGGTCTCGGGTGTGGTGAGGGTGACGTTAGCGGTGTGGCCGGCCGAGCCCTTGATGATGTGGACCGAGGGGATTTCCAGAGTGAGATAGCCGGAGGTTCCGGTGGTGCGGAAGCAGATCTTTTCGTTCTTCCGCGACACCACTTCCAACAGTCCAGGTCCTGAGGAGCAGTCGGCGAGAATGATGTGACCGTCGCCGCGCTTAAGGGTGATCCCCTTTTCTTCCTTGATTATTTCGGCGCCCGGGTAGTTGAAGTCCTCGACCGCATAGCCGGGTTGTTCATCGGCTGCCTTCATCTGTGTGTCGGAGCCGCTGGCTTGGAGGGAGGGCGTGGTGGAAACGAGTGCGGCAGCGCAAGCTGCGGCAGCCGCACCAGTGGCGATGATCCGGCGGGCGAGCTTCATGCGAGGTCCCTTGTTGAAAAGGCGAGTTGAACTGTGACGCGGAAGACCTGCCCAGCACGGGCAGGGCTTTGGCACGCAGTTGCCCCGTTTAGTCACAGAGTCACCGAATCCAACCATGTGCACCCATCCGGCATACTCGCCCAAATCGGGCATTTAGTGATTAAGTGTCATGAAGGCTCGTTGTGATCTTTATCGCGCCTTTAGGTGATCTAGTCGGTGGCCAACATGCCCTTTACTTTCATATGGTCACTACCACCCGGCACTTGCTGCTCCTGCGAACTTGCCTGCTGGCCCGGGGGTGTGACGGCTCATCGCAGAACTCTCTGCCCGGCATGCCGCTACAGGTGGGCTCTCGCCCGGCATCGATCCTGAAGGACCGTTTTGGACACCATCTTTTGGAGCAGGCGACGCGTTCTCGGAGCTTTGGCGGCCGCCACGACTGCCGTCGCTGTCCCAAGCCTCGTCCTGAACCCCATGGCCGCTTGGGCCGACGCCCCGTCGGACGACAGTGATCCCTTCAACCTGCCCGACACCGACCGGGCGAAGGTTGTCGGGGCATGGCTGCTGGGCGGTAAGGCCGCTCGCGCTGCCGCAGAGGCGGCACTGGCCGGCTCCGACGCCGACGTCGAGACCTTCCTGACCGTGGAACTCCCCAAGGCCACGGCGGAGGACAACCGTGTCGCCGTCGGCACCTCCCTCGCCGGAGGCGGTAAAGGCACTCGACGCGAGGCATCCAAGGCGCTCGATGACGGTGATGCGGCCATCGCCGACTACCTCAAGGACGGCTTCAAGGCCGGCATCATGGAAGACCTGCGCGCGGCTACCGCGACCGTGATGGCCATGGGGGCCAAGGCCGTACGCCGTGACGGCGGCGCGGCCCTGGACGCAGGCAGCCAGGGCGCCCTGGAGAAGTACCTCGTCGAAGGCCAGTACACCGCCCGTCTGGAAGACATGCGCTTCGAGGTCTCCAAACTCCTGGTGCAGGCAGGCCCGGAGGTGAAGAAATACGCCTCCCGCGCCTTGGACGGCTCCGCCGGCGACGTCGAATGGTTCCTCGACAGCGGCCAGCACATTGCCCGCGCCCGCGACCAGGAGGCCGCGACCATCGAAGAACTCGTCGCGGTCGTCGAACGCGAGGGCAGCAACGCCAACGCGAAGACGAAGCAGGCTGAGGAAGCCGCCGCCCGTGCCAAGCAGGCTGCGGAGAAGGCCAAGGAAGCAGCCGAGAACGCTGCGGCCGAGGCCAAGGCGGCCCAGGACGATGTGGTGAAGTCAGGTAGGGCGGCCCGCAAGGCGGCTGGGGCCGCGCAGGGGGCGGCCGACTCTGCCCGTGTCGCCATCCGCGCTTCTCACGCCGCTGTCCAAGCCTCCCGTCGTGCCGCCTATGCCGCCACCGCCGCGAACCAGGCCGCAGCCGCCGCCGGATACGCCGCTGCCAGGGCATACGGCGCCGCCATCGCTGCTTCCAAGGACGCCTCCAAGGCATCCGCAGCCAAGGATGCCGCCGTCATCGCCCGCAACGCCGCGGCCAAGGCCCGCAGCGCGGCGGAAGCCTCTGACCATGCTGTCAACGCCTCGGCTCAGGCCGCGGGTGCTGGATTGGCTGCCGCCTCGGCCGCCCGTAACGCGGCCGCCGCCGCGGCCGCTTCCGCTACGGCCGCGTCCGCTGCGGGCAAGTCGCAGGCAGAGGCGGCGGAGGCCAAGCGGCAGGCCCGGATCGCGAGTGCTAATGCCTCGATCGCTGTCAATGCGGCCGGCACGGCGCAAGCCCTGGCGAACACCGCAGCGGCGGCGGCCCGCACAGCACGCGATGCGGCGAACAGGGCAGCCGGCCACGCGGAGAAGTCCGCGGAGGCCGCCGAGTGGGCTGCCAAACATGCGGGCCAAGCTGTCGAGTATGCGAACAAGTCGACAGAGTTCGCCGACCAAGCCACCAAGGCCGCGAACACCGCCACCGAGGCCGTAAACCAGGCGGTCGAGGTGGAGAAGAAGGCGCGTGAGGCCGAGTGGCAGCGCTTGGATGAGGACCTGAAGCAGGCGACCGAAGAGGCTCGCCTGCTCGCGCAGATCGAAGAGCAGGAGAAGGCGGAGCTCGCCGACAAGCGTACGCAGGCCGAGCAGACTGAGCAGTCGACGAAGGATCTCATCGGCCAGGCCGAGGCGGCATTGAAGGCAGGCGATACGAGCCTTGCCGCCACCCGCGGGCGCAAGGCGGCCATCGCCCTGATGAACTCCCGCGGCAGCTGGTCGCGGGAAGCCGCGCGCTTCGCCCTGTGCGGCGCGGAGGCAGACATCCATGCCTGGATCGACACCGACCGACAGATCGCGCAGGAGCAGGACGACCGGGAGACCGTCCTCTACCTCGCCCAGATCTCCGGCCCGGATGTCGCTGATGCGGCGGCCAAGGCGTTGGAGAGCGACGTCCCGGGTGCCGTAACGAAGTTCCTCACCACTGGCATCAGTGATGCGGCCGCGGACGACAACCGTGTCATGGTCGGCCGCATCCTGGCCGACAACCCGGGCAAGGCCGTAAAGGAGGCGGCGACCGACGCCTTGGACGTAGGAACAGCCAAGGCCCTCTACGACTTCCTCAGCAACACGTTCGCAGGGGCGCAGCGGGAGGACGACGGGGTCGCTACCTCCATCCTCATCGCCAAGGCGGGGCCTTACACCAAAGCCCATGCCCAGGCCGCGATGGAAGGCCCGGCATGGATGCGCCGCAATTTCATCGCCTCGGTCCAATACAGGACCGCACAGCTCGACTACGACTCCGCCACCCACAACGCCGCCATACAGGGCTCCATTGCCGCCGCCGGGAAGATCGCCCACAAGGCGCAGGAAGACGCGGCCCGTGCGCAGGAGGCAGCGGCCAAGGCCCGCAACGAGGCAGCGAAGGCACTGGAATGGGCCGGCAAGGCGAAGAATTCGGCCAAACAGGCCGACGACTATGCGACGAGGGCGGACGCGAACGCGGACGCCGCCGAACAGTCAGCCAAGGCTTCCCAGGCTTCGGCCAACAAGGCGAAGGAGGCAGCGGCCACTGCCCGAACCGCTGCGCGGTCGGCGAACTACTCCGCCAACCGTGCTGTGGACGCCGCCGGCCGCGCGGTGGCTTCCGCCAACTCCGCCCAGGGCTCAGCCACTTCCGCCCGCGCTTCTGCCATCCAGGCCGGAAAGGACGCCAGGACGGCGGCAGCAGTTGCAACCGAAGCGCACCAGATTGCCGCAGCCAAACGGAGGGAAGAAATCGAGGCGGCGGCCAAAGAAGCAGTAGAGGAAGCCCGAAAGACCAAGGCATCGGGAAAGAACCCGGCGGACACCCCAGAGAACGACAAGGTCAAGGACGGCCTTCCCTGGTGGAAGGAAGACGCACGGTGGCTGGCAAACGCCACCAACCGGGCCAGCATCGCTACCGGATTTGCCGCTGCTGGATTCTTTGTCCTCGGCCTGGTGGTGAGCGAGTTCGCCCCGCCAGTTGGGGCGGGACTTGAGCTGTTTGCGGGCCAATTGGCGAATGTCTCCCTCGTGTTTGCTGGACTCAACGTCGTGTTCACTGGAATCGGCTACGGTTGGACGAGCGGCGAATTCAAGTCATCCCTCGCAAGCGCCGCCCTGAGCGTGATCACCTTCGGCCAGTCCAAGTGGATCGGCGCTCTCGGCGGATCTCGGGTCGTCGCGAAGAGCATGCAGGTCGGACACGATCTCGTATCCCCGATCACCGGCTTGTTGGGATCTCCCTGATTCTGACCGAAAGTACTGTTGGAAACCGCGGACAAGGGTCGGCCATTCACCTGCCGTTGACCCTTGTCTGCTACAGAAAGGATCTGGCATGCTCGCGCAGCTTCCCCTCTCCTACCTGCTGCTCATGGCGGCTTTGGCCACTTTCATCTTCTGTTTCTATATGGACAGATGGCTGAAGATACCCAAGGTGACAGCGATGTCTTTCGTTATTTCCGTCGGGTGCTGTCTGGGCATGATCGCAGTAGGCGGGCTTCAGTATCAGCAATGGAGCCCCAAGCAGATGCTGGTCATGTACTCCTTTGGGTGGCTCGGGCTCACAGTCGGTCTCATTCCATCCAGGAAACCCGCCCTCAACTATTACGATGAATGGCGTCGAGGTATCAGGAGGGAAAAATACGAGTATTCGAAATGGTGTGCAATTGCGCCGGCCATTTCGGTCACTCTCATGAGTTTTTTGGGATTCATTCTTTCGATGTGACTGCATACCGTCCGACGGAATGCCGGAATGCCGGAATGTAGGGTGAGAGGTGTGCGGAAACGGCACTTTTCGGCCTGACGCGGGGCGGGTCAGTGGGGTTGGCAGGGGAGTGGGCCCCCCGGCGGACGGATTTTGGTCAAGAACCATCTCCAACCAGGCGAATGCGTTCACGGTCGACGAGATGGCGACAAGATGGGCTTGGGTAACAGAAGGGCTTCGGCATGCTTGCGCAACTCCCCCTCTCCTACCTGTTGCTCATCGCAACTGCCGCCACTCTCACGTTCTGTCTTTATATGGATAGGTGGCTGAAGGTGCGCAAGTTGGCGGTGGCATTTTTGGTGATCTCTCCGGCGTGCTGCCTCGGAATGGTAATAGCGGGTGGTCTCCAGTACCAGCAGTGGAGCCTCAAGCAGATGCTGATCATGTACTCATTTACGTGGATCGGAATCACGATCGGCCTTGTTCCACCCAGGAGGCTTGTTCTTGAATATCTAGAGGAATTTCAACAAGGTGTAAAGAGGGAAAAATACGAGTTCCCGAGATGGCAGTCCATGGTTCTGTGTATTTCGACTACCGTCATGATCGTGGTGGGGTTCGTTCTTGCGACATGACCACACGGCGAACACTACCCTCACCCACGGCTGGTACGGCCCGGCGGTCACCTCCGACCACGACGACACCTGGCTCCGCCACCAGGTCGCCCACATATTTCGATCAGCAACGCATGGGGTTCATTCGTCGAGGAATAGCGCTTCGATGCTCATGTCGAAGAGCTTGGCGAGACGGAAGGCGAGGGGAAGGCTCGGGTCGAACTTCCCTGTTTCGATGGCGTTGATCGTCTGCCTGGACACGCCGGCACGCTGAGCCAGGTCGGCCTGCGTCCAGCCCCGTTCGGTGCGAAGGTCCGTGATGCGGTTCTTCATCGGTATCGGATCTTGCCGACGAAGAAGGCGATCACAAAGACGACTCCCATGAGCACGGGGAGGGCGGCGATATCGACGTCGCGGGCGACGAGGCCGGCGGTGTTCGCAACGACGTAGGAGAATCCGACGACCCACCCCACGCCGAGGGTGACCGCCAGCGTATCCTGCATGATCTTCCGCTGCAGCTCATCGAGCGCGTGGAGAAAGCGCGTGAAGGCGACGATCCAGCCGACGCCGACGGCGAGATTGACGGCAACGGCGGCCCAGCTCGCCACCCGCTGCGGCGGATCCCATAGGAGTTGCGGGCCAAACTTGGCCAGGGCGAGGGTCGCCACCCAGGCGAGTGTCCAGAACACAAGCCGAGCGGACGCCTTGATCTCGTTATGCGCTTGCACGGGCGCCATCCTTCAATGCGATGTCAAGTACACTTGACACGCTACGAAGGGCCGGTGCCCGATGTCAAGCACGCTTGACATCGGGCACCGGCCTTGTGGTCGGCGATCCAGACGCGGACGCTCTTGGAGCGGTGGGCCGAGTGCCGGTCGACGATCAAGTCGACCTCCGGTCGAAGTGCCCGACGAGCCGGGCGAGGAACCGGCACATGACCTTCGCGCCGAAAAACTCGGTGAAGACCATGAAGTACATTCCGGCCACATGTGCTGACCACGGACATTGCGTTCAAGGAGAACCGGTTTCCCGGTACGACGGACGACCGGAGTCTTCCCCTGCTCACCCCAGGTACGGCCGGTGACCCAGTCCGAGCGGACCCGACCTCGTCGACGAACAGAACTTCGCCGTTCCCCGTCTTCGCTCTGACCCAAATCGCCGGCCTGTACCAGCTCACCCACGCATTGCCAATGAGCCTGAACTCAAAGCGCTTTCGGGCCAAATAGAAACCGGCCACCCCACCACCAGCGACCCAGCCATCGCCACCACCTGACGGGAAAGGCAGTCGCCGTCGTCGACGTGGCGGTCGTAGGTTGCCGGTATGGACGTACAGCGACTGCGGCAGGCCGTCGAGGAGGAGTTCGCCGCCACCGGGGCGGCGACTCCTCCGTGGCGCGACCCCCATCCCGATGGCGCGGCGCCGCTGGACGAGGAGTACTCGAGATGCCTGAACCCGGGTAAGTACCGCATCCTCTCCACCCGTACCGCCGCCTGGGCCCGCGCTCTGAACAGGCTCGGGCTGGCTGCGGTCGAAGAGGTCGAGAACCACCTCGCGGCATGGCGGGAGACGCCGGTCGAGCCCCTCGACACCACGACGAAGCTGCGCCCGGCCCGCGCCGACGCGGTCCCCCTGGTGCTCGGTACCCGGCGCCTGGACGGCGTCCCCGGCACGATCGTCACGCTCGGCGCCGGCGAACCGGCAGTTGAGCTGACCACACTCCCCGACTGCGGCTGCGACGCCTGCGACAGCGGCTCCGAGGCGCTGCTGGAGGAACTGGACGAGTACGTACTCGCCGTGGTCACAGGAGACTTGGTGCACGTGACCAGAGGGCCGGGCACGCTCGTGGCCACCGGCAGCGGTTGGTCAGCCAGCGATTGGCCGGAAACCGAGCCGATCGAGACAGCACTGGCCAAGGCCCGTGACGGCCACTCTCCACACCACGTCGTGCAGGGCCCCACCTGGCTGTAACCGCCCGCTGGGCCCCCGCTTCAGCCGGTTGACGGCCACCGCGAGCAACACAAAGAGCCCCACCCCCCGAAGGGGATGGGGCCCACTGCGCGACGGATTAGATGTCGAAGTACAGCTCGAACTCGTGCGGGTGGGGGCGCAGTTGCATGGGGGCGATTTCGTTGGTGCGCTTGTAGTCGATCCAGGTCTCGATCAGGTCGGCGGTGAAGACGCCGCCGGCCTGGAGGTACTCGTTGTCCGCCTCGAGGGCGTCGAGGACGGCCGGGAGGGAGGTCGGGACCTGCGGGACGTTCGCGTGCTCCTCGGGGGCGAGCTCGTAGAGGTCCTTGTCGATCGGCTCGGCCGGCTCGATCTTGTTCTTGACGCCGTCCAGGCCGGCCAGGAGCAGGGCCGAGAAGGCGAGGTACGGGTTCGACGACGGGTCCGGGGCGCGGAACTCCACGCGCTTGGCCTTCGGGTTGGAGCCCGTGATCGGGATGCGCATCGCGGCGGAGCGGTTGCGCTGGGAGTACACCATGTTCACCGGCGCCTCGAAGCCCGGCACCAGGCGGTGGTACGAGTTCACCGTCGGGTTGGTGAAGGCCAGCAGCGACGGGGCGTGCTTGAGGATGCCGCCGATGTAGTAGCGGGCGGTGTCCGACAGACCGGCGTAGCCCTGCTCGTCGTAGAACAGCGGCTCGCCGCCCGCCCACAGCGACTGGTGGACGTGCATGCCCGAGCCGTTGTCGCCGAAGATCGGCTTCGGCATGAAGGTCGCGGTCTTGCCGTTGCGCCAGGCGACGTTCTTCACGATGTACTTGAAGAGCATCAGGTCGTCGGCCGCGGCCAGCAGCGTGTTGAACTTGTAGTTGATCTCGGCCTGGCCGGCGGTGCCGACCTCGTGGTGCTGGCGCTCGACCTGCAGGCCGGCCTTGTTCAGCTCCAGGGAGATCTCCGCGCGCAGATCGGCGAAGTGGTCGACCGGCGGGGCCGGGAAGTAGCCGCCCTTGTAGCGGACCTTGTAGCCGCGGTTGTTCTCGAGGGCGCCGGTGTTCCAGGCGCCGGCCTCGGAGTCGATGTGGTAGAAGGACTCGTTCGACTTGGTCTCGAAGCGCACGCTGTCGAAGACGTAGAACTCCGCCTCCGGGCCGAAGAACGCGGTGTCCGCGATGCCGGAGGAGGCGAGGTAGGCCTCGGCCTTCTTGGCGATGTTGCGCGGGTCGCGGCTGTACTGCTCGCCCGTGATCGGGTCGTGGATGAAGAAGTTGATGTTCAGCGTCTTGTCCCGCCGGAACGGGTCGACGCGCGCCGTCGACAGGTCGGGTACGAGCGCCATGTCGGACTCGTGGATCGCCTGGAAGCCGCGGATGGACGAGCCGTCGAACATCAGCTGCTCGGTCGCGTCGAACGCCTCGGCCGGGACCGTGAAGTGCTGCATCACGCCGGGCAGGTCGCAGAATCGGACGTCGACGAACTTGACGTCCTCGTCCGCGATGAACTTCTTCGCATCGTCGGCGTTCTGGAACATCCAACTCCTCCTAGCCCGCCGCCAGGGGCGCGGGATTGCTTCGGTCGCGTTGGCCAGTGCGGTGGCACGCTGGGCCGACCTTAGATTTCCGGGATTTCCCGGGCATGACCCGATTGTTTCGCCGAGGTTAACCGGCTGCCTGCCGGGCACACCGGCCGTACTCCCCATCAAACACCCGGCACGGGGTTCCGCGCCCGCGCCGACGCGGTGCCGCCGCCCGCTGAGAGCCGGGCGTGCGCCCGGCGCCGCCCGCCCGCCCCGCGCGTCGGGAACCGTATGCGGTCCCAGTACCGTGGACTGGTGGACAACAGGCAAGCAATCGGATCGTGGCTCTCCGGCCCCCGCGCCGCGGCCGAGGAGATGGGCGTCGACTTCGGGTACCGGGGCCGGCGGCTCGGGCTGCCGCAGGAGGGGCCCGGCTCGATCGCGCCCCTCGGACGGCGCTTCGGGGCGCTCTTCGTCGACTGGGCGCTGTGCGTGCTCATCGGCTACGGGCTCCTCGCCCGCGGCGATCTGAGGTCCGCGAGCGACTGGGCGCTGCTGATCTTCCTCGTGCTGAGCGTGCTCACCGTCGGCACCGTCGGCTCCACCCCGGGCAAGCGGCTGCTCGGCCTCCGGGTGATCTCCGCCGACGGCGCCCGGCTCTCGCTGCCGTACGTGCTGCTGCGCTCGGTGCTGCTCGTCCTGCTGNNCCGCGACGGCCGCGGCCTCCACGACCGCCTGGCCCGCGCCGTACAGGTCCGCATCTGACGCGTTGCGCGTACAGGTCCGCATTGACGGCTTACGCGTAGCCGTACGGGTCCGCATCCGGCGCGTTACGCGGTCCGAGTCCGGGCCCCGCACCAGGTTCGCCAGGCGCGGGCGTTGGCAGGACAGGCGGGCGTCGGCGGGACAGGTGGGCGTGGGCGGGAG
>NZ_LIQY01000340.1 GCF_001418495.1 Streptomyces pathocidini
GTCCGGGGGGACCCCCATCGCCCCTGACGGAACGCATGCCCACAACGGGGGCCGAACCGTGGCCCGCCGGGTGCGCCCTGCCGCGGGGCGGGCGCGTTGCCCACAACGCGGGCCGAACCGCGGCCCACCCGGCCTGCCCGCGGCGCTACGGCTGGCTGTAGCCGTCGAGGAAGCGGGTGATGCGGGTTACCGCGTCTTCGAGGTCTTCCTTGTGGGGGAGGGTGACCAGGCGGAAGTGGTCCGGTTCGGGCCAGTTGAAGCCCGTACCGTGGACGATCATGATCTTCTCGGCGCGCAGCAGGTCCAGCACCATCTGCCGGTCGTCCCGGATCTTGTAGACCTTGGGGTCGAGCCGCGGGAAGGCGTAGATCGCGCCCTTCGGCTTCACGCACGAGACGCCCGGGATCCGTGTCAGCAGTTCGTGCGCGGTGTCGCGCTGTTCCAGCAGCCGGCCGCCCGGGAGCACCAGGTCCTTGATCGATTGGCGGCCGCCGAGCGCCACCGCCACCGCGTGCTGCGCCGGGACGTTCGCGCACAGCCGCATGTTGGCGAGGATCGTCAGGCCTTCGATGTAGCTGGAGGCGTGCTCCTTCGGGCCGCACACCGCGAGCCAGCCGCTGCGGTAGCCCGCCACCCGGTACGCCTTGGACAGCCCGTTGAAGGTCAGCGTCAGCAGGTCGGGGGCGATGGCGGCGGTCGGGGTGTGGGTGGCGCCGTCGTAGAGGATCTTGTCGTAGATCTCGTCGGAGCAGACGATGAGGTTGTTGCGGCGGGCGATCTCCGTGATGCCGCGCAGGAGTTCGTCGCTGTAGACCGCGCCCGTCGGGTTGTTGGGGTTGATCACGACGATCGCCTTGGTGCGGTCGGTGACCTTGCGTTCGATGTCGGCCAGGTCCGGCATCCAGTCGGCCTGCTCGTCGCAGCGGTAGTGCACGGCGGTGCCGCCCGCGAGCGAGACGGAGGCCGTCCACAGCGGGTAGTCGGGCGCCGGGACCAGTACCTCGTCGCCGTCGTCGAGCAGCGCCTGCATGGACATCTGGATCAGCTCGGAGACGCCGTTGCCGAGGTAGATGTCCTCGACATCCAGCTCGATGCCCTTGGTCTGGTAGTACTGCATCACCGCGCGCCGCGCGGCCGGCAGGCCCTTGGCGTCGCCGTAGCCGTGCGCCGTGGACAGCGAGCGCAGCATGTCCTCGAGGATCTCCGGCGGGCACTCGAACCCGAACGGCGCCGGGTTGCCGGTGTTCAGCTCCAGGATGCGATGGCCTGCTGCCTTGAGCCGCATGGCCTCTTCGAGCACCGGGCCGCGGATCTCGTAGCAGACGTTGGCGAGCTTCGTTGACTGGATGACCTGCATGTCCGCAACCTTACGGGCGGGCGGTGGCGGTGGCGCGGTGTTTCCGCCACGTGGACGGCGGCTCCCGGCCACGCCCCGTACGGAACGCGCCGCCTCCTAGGCCGCCGGGGTCCGTCGGACGGAGCGGCCCGCGAGGACGTCGGTCCGCCGGCCGTCTTCGATGACGAACCGCCCGTCGACGAGCACATGCGGAATACCGGTCGGAAGGGTCCGCGGACTTTCGAATGTGGCACCCGCCGCGACGGTCGCCGGATCGAAGAGGACGAGATCGGCGCGGTAGCCCTCGCGGATCAGACCCCGGTCGGGGAGCCGGAGGCGGGCCGCGGGGCGCGACGTGAGATGTGCCACGCACTCCTCCAGGGAGAGGATCCCCAACTCGCGCACGTACTTGCCGAGGTACTCCGGGAAGGTGCCGTAGGCCCGGGGGTGCGGCTTGCGGCCCTGGAGGATGCCGTCGCTGCCGCCGGTGTGGACGCGGTGCTTCATGATCGCCCGCACGTTCTCCTCGTGGCCCACGTGCTGGAGGATCGTCGTGCCCAGCCGGTCCTCGGTCAGCAGGCGGCGGGCGGTGGCGAACGGGGCCTCCCCGCGCTCGGCGGCCGCCTGCGCGACCGTCCTGCCGACGTACGCCGCCAGGGCGGGGTCGGAGACGCCGGAGATCTCGATCGTGTCCCACTCGATGGGGACGCCGTGGCAGCCGTCGGCGCCCTCGACCTCCATCACGTGCCGGATGCGCTCGGCCTCCGCGTCGTCCCGCAGCCGGGCCAGGATCTTCTCCGGGCCGCCCTCGCTCGCCCGGCTCGGGAGCATCGCGACGAGGGTCGTGCAGCCGGGGAGGTAGGGGTAGGTGTCGAGCGAGATGTCGGCGCCCTCGGCCAGGGCCCGGTCGAGGAGGGTGAGCAGCTCGGGGGCGCGGCCCTGGTTCACGCCGAAGTTCATGGTGGCGTGGGCGAGATGGAGCGCGCAGCCGGCGGTCCGCGTGAGGGCCACCATCTCCTCGTACGCCTCCAGGGCCCCGGCGCCGTACGAGCGGTGGTGCGGGCAGTAGTAGCCGCCGTAGGCCGCCACGACCCGGCACAGCTCGGTCAGTTCGGCGTCTGAGGCGTACATGCCGGGGGTGTAGGTGAGCCCCGAGGAGAGGCCGACCGCGCCCTGCTCCAGGCCCTCGGCGACGAGTCGCCGCATCTGCTCCAGCTCGGCCGGGGTGGCGGGGCGGTCGTCCCAGCCGACGGCGAGCATGCGGACGGTGCCCTGCGGGACGAGGTAGGCGGCGTTGACGGCGATGCCCTCGTCCAGCCGGTCGAGGTACTCGCCGACCGTGCGCCAGGTGAAGTCGATGTCCGAGCCGTCGCCGTTCCAGCCGGTGATCTGGGTGCGGACCTCGGCGAGGGTGCGGTCGTCCACGGGGGCGTACGACAGGCCGTCCTGGCCGATGACTTCGAGGGTGACGCCCTGGGCGGCCTTGGCCTCGTGCGCGGGGTCGCGCAGCAGGGCCAGGTCGCTGTGCGCGTGCATGTCGACGAAGCCGGGGGAGAGGACGAGGCCCTCCGCGTCCAACTGGCGGCGCGCGACGGGGCGTTGGCAGCCCGCCGCCGCGGCCTCCTTGACGATGGAGACGATCCTGCCGCCGTCGACGACCACGTCGGCGCGGTACGACGGGGCGCCCGAGCCGTCCACGACGTCCGCGTCACGGATGACGAGGTCCACGCCTGCCCCCTAGAAGAACGTGCGGATGTAGTCCGTGACCGTGCCGTCCGCCTCCGCCAGGGGGATCAGCTGCCACTTGTCGAAGGACGTGCAGGGGTGGGACAGACCCAGACAGACCCAGTCGCCGACCTCCAGGTCCGCCGCCTCGTCCGTGAGGGCCAGCCAGGCGTGCTGGTCGGACAGGGCGGTGACCGAAACGCCGGCGGCCGGGCGGAGGGAGCCGTCGCGGGCGGAGCGTACGAGATGGGGCTCGGGGAGGTCCAGGTCGTACGCGGCGTCGCGCTTGCCCGCGTTCAGGAACGCCTGGCCCGGCTCGGGGCGGGAGACAACCTGGGCCCAGAGCTGGAACGCGGGCTGGAGGGCGCCCTCTTCGGGGATGCGGTTGAAGGGGGTGATGCGGCGGTAGTGGCCGTCGTCGTGCGAGACGTACGCGCCGGAGCGCAGCAGCTTCAACACCGGACGGGAGAGTTCCGGCAGCTCGGCGAAGATGTCCGCGACCGCGTCGAACCAGGCGCTGCCGCCCGCGCTCACCACGATCTCCTCGGCGTCCGCGAACCGGCCCGCCTTGTCGAACTCGGCTGCGAGGGCGGTCAGTTGACGCAGCCAGGCGCGCACCCGGTCGTTGTCCGCCCGCGGGACCTCGCCCTCGTATCCGGCCACGCCGACCAGGCGGAGGCGCGAGGTGTTCGCGACCGCGTCGGCGACCGCGGCGCAGTCCGCGGGCGTGCGCGCGCCGGTGCGCGCACCGGCGCCGCCCGCCAGTTCCACGACGACGTCGACCGGGCGGCGGGCGCCGTGGGCCGCCAGGGCCTCGTCCATCAGCTCGACGCCGCGGGCCGAGTCCACGTAGCAGACGAAGCGGAAGCCGGGATCGGCGTCCAGCTCGCCGGCCAGCCAGCGCAGGGCGGCCGGGTCGACCAGCTCATTGGCGAGGAAGATCCGCTGGATGCCGAAGGCGCGGTAGACGCGGGCCTGGTGCGGCACGGCGGCCGTGATGCCCCAGGCGCCCCGGGCGAGTTGGCGCTCGAAGAGCTGCGGGGCCATGGAGGTCTTGCCGTGCGGGGCGAAGGCAAGGCCGTGGACCGCCGCGTAACGCTCCATCAGGGCGAGGTTGTGCTCCAGCGCCTCGGCCGACAGGGCGAGTACGGGGGTGGTGAAGCCGCCGGTGAACAGGTTGCGGCGCTCGGCGGCCAGCTCGCCGACGGTGCGCCCCTCGGCGTCGGGCGGGAGGGCCTTGAAGCGGTGGTCGATCCGCTCGTCCCCGAGCCGCCGGGCGGCGGTGCTCGCGGTGGTGTTCTCGGCGGCCATGGAGCCTCCCTGTCCGGCGTTGCAGCATGTGCAACCGTCATTGCGTATGTCGCTTACCGCTGTCTAACATCCACGCAACTGCCGGGTCAATGGAGCGAGTCTGTGGATCGAGTCGATGGAGCGAGGAGCGCCGGGGCGGCCGTGGCGGCGGGGCCGGGCGTCGAGGTCGTGTGCCTGGGCGAGTCCATGGTCACCTTCCTGCCCACCCGGCCCGGGCGCCTCGCCGACGTACCCGCCTTCGAGCGCGGGATCGGCGGAGCCGAGTCGAACGTCGCCTGCACCCTGGCCCGCGCCGGGCACGCCGTGCGATGGGTGAGCCGGGTCGGCGCCGACGGATTCGGCGAGCACCTGGTGGGGCGGATCGCCGCCCACGGGGTCGACGTCGCGGACGTGCGGCGCGATCCGCACCGGCCGACGGGGGTGTACTTCCGGACGGCGGGGGAGCGGGTTGTTTCCGCGGCCGTAGGGGCGGAGGCCGGTTCCGCGTCCGCGGGGGCCGGTTCCACGTCTGCGGGGGCTGGCTCCGCGCCTGCGGGGGAGCAGGTCGTCTCCGCATCTGCGGGGGAGCGGGGCGCTTCCGCGGCCGTGGGGGAAGAGGCGCACGAGTCCGCGGTGGAGGCGCCCGGGTGCGCGGTGGCGGAGATGCGAGAAGAGGGGGCGCACGAAAAGGAGGCGCGCGGAGAGGTGCCGGGCGAAGTGGGGGCGTACGAAGAGGCGCCGGGCGAAGTCGCGTACTACCGCGCCGGTTCGGCCGCCGCCGCCATGTCGCCCGCGCTCGTCCCGCGCGACGTGGCCTGGTCCGGCCGCGTTCTCCACCTCAGCGGGATCACCGCCGCCCTCTCCGACGACTGCCTGGCACTCGTACGTGAACTGACCGCGCCGCGCCCGGGCCGCCCGCTGGTCTCCTTCGACGTCAACTACCGCGTGGGGCTGTGGCAGGCGGCCGCCCGCCGCAAGGAAGCCGCGTCCGGCAACCCCGTGCCGGGCGCCGCGGGACCACGCGTCCTCCTCGACCTCGCCCGCGGCGCCGACCTCGTGTTCGTCGGAGAGGACGAGGCCGAGGCGGCGTGGGGCGTGCGCGGGGCCGAAGACCTGCGGGACGCGCTGCCCGAGCCCGGGGTGCTGGTCGTCAAGCAGGGCGCGCGGGGCGCCGTCGCGTACGCGCGGCAGGCGGACGGCACGGACACCATCACCTTCGAACCCGCCCTCGCCGTCGACGTCGTGGCGCACGTCGGCGCCGGGGACGCGTTCGCCGCCGGGTTCCTCTCCGGAACCCTGCGCGGTCTTCCGATCGCCGCCCGGCTGCGCCACGGGCACCTCATGGCTGCCGCCGCACTCGCCGTCCCCGGCGACCTCGCCGCCCCGCCCGCGCGCGCCCACGCCAACCGGCTCGCGGCGCTCGACCCGGCGGAGTGGGCCGCGCTACGGCTCGGGCCGGGATGGACGGGGCGCGAGGGGGAGATGGGCGCGGAGGTGACGGGCCCTGTGGAGGCGGGCGCTGTGGAGACGGCTGAGCCGGAGACGGCCGAGACGACGACTGTGGCTAAGACAGCTGAGACGGAATCGGCCGCGGTGGAGACGGGTGCGGTGGAGATGACCGCGGCGGAGACGGGTGCGGCGGCAGCCGGGGCGGAAACGGCCGCGGTCGAGGGCGATGCGCCGGGTTCGGGTCCGTCCCCGGAGGTGCGTACGCCATGAGTCAGACCGTCGACCGCGCGCTGAGCATCCTGCCGCTGCTGGCCGAGGGTCCCGCCAACCTGGAGCAGGTCGCGCAGCGGCTCGGGGTGCACAAGTCCACCGCGCTGCGCCTGCTGCGCACCCTGCACGAGCACGGCATGGTCTACCGCCAGCGGGACCAGCGCTACCGCCTCGGCGCGCGGCTGTTCGCGCTCGCCCAGCAGGCCGTGGAGAACCTGGACGTACGCGAGATCGCCCACCCGTACCTTGTCGAGCTGAACGAGAAGTGCGGGCACACCGTGCATCTCGCGGTGCACGAGGAGCACGAGGTCCTCTACATCGACAAGGTCGAGAGCCGCTATCCGGTGCGCATGTACTCCCGTATCGGCAAGCCCGTCGCGATCACCGTCGCCGCGGTGGCCAAGCTGCTGCTGGCCGACCTGCCGGAGGCGGAGCGGCGGACGCTGGCCGAGAAGCTCGACTACCCCCTCTACACGCCCCGTTCGACGCCGAACGCCGCCGCCTTCCTCAAGGAGCTGGCCGCCGTACGCGAGCAGGGCTGGGCCACCGACCTCGGCGGCCACGAGGAGTCCATCAACTGCGTCGGCGCGCCCGTCCGCGGCACGGACGGGCGGGTCGTCGCCGCGTGTTCGGTCTCCGCGCCTAACGTCGTCGTCACCGCCGACGAACTGCTCAAACTCCTCCCGCTCGTGCGGCGCACGGCCGAGGCGATCAGCCGTGAGTACGCGGGTAGGGCGCCGTCGTCGCCCTGACGCGCGGCCCCGGCCCGCAAGCCGTCCCCCCTCCGACACTCTCCCCGTACAACTCCCCACCGAAGGAAGAAAGTTCCATGACCGAGAAGACCGCCATCACCCCGGCCACCCACACCGCCCCGCCCGCGAAGTTCTCGCTCGGCGTCAAGAAGGGCAACATCCTCCAGGTCGCCGGTCAGGTCGGGTTCCTGCCCGCCGTCGAGGGCCAGGGGCCGACGCCCGCCGGGCCGACCCTGCGCGAGCAGACCCTCCAGACGCTGGCCAACGTCAAGGCGGTCCTGGAGGAGGGCGGCGCGAGCTGGGAGGACGTGATGATGGTCCGCGTCTACCTCACCAACACGGACCACTTCGCCGAGTTCAACGGCATCTACAACGAGTACTTCGCCGACCTGAAGGAGGCCCCTGCGGCGCGGACGACGGTGTACGTCGGACTGCCGATGGGGCTGCTGGTCGAGATCGACGCGCTGGCCGTACTGGGCTGACCGGGCGCTGGGCGCTGTGCCGCCGGCCGTGAGGGCGGTCATGCGGCGCGCCGGCGTGAGGCGGTCGTGCGGCGCGCCGGCTGCGTTGGGCCGGCGCGCTCCGGTCGGCGTGCTTCCCGCACCCGGACTCGTCCCCGCATGGCGCGGCGCCCGCTTGTCTCCCCCGCTCGGGAGGCGGCGCGCGCCGTGCCGAGCGGCCCTGCCCGCAGCCGCGTACCGGCGCGGCGCTCCACGCACCGGGCCCAGCCCACGCACCGGCCCCAA
>NZ_LIQY01000341.1 GCF_001418495.1 Streptomyces pathocidini
CTACCGCGACGAGGGCGGCAGGGACGCCGACCGGCTGCGGGCCTGCGCGCGGCTGTACGACGACTCCGTGCAGCTCGTCGTCACGGCTGACTCGGATGTACGGCGAACCGCCGACCTGCGCGGGAAGCGGGTGGGGATCGGGCAGCGGGGATCGGGGGTGAGCCTGATCACGGGCCGACTGCTGAAGGCCGCCGGACTGGACGCCGAGAACGACATCGACGCGGTCCGCAAAGGCATCGACACCATGCCGGACCTGCTGCGCCAGGGCAAGATCGACGCCTTCTTCTGGTCCGGCGGGCTGCCAACGGGGGCCGTCTCGGATCTCGCCGACGACTTCGACATACGCCTCGTGCAGCTCGGCGACCTGGTGGACGGGCTGCACGCGCAGGGCCCGGCGACGCGCCACTACAGAGCCGCGGTGATGCCGGCCGACGCGTACCCACGGGTTCAGAAGGGGGAGGCGGTGAAGACGATCGCCGTGTCGAACCTGCTGGTGACCACGGATCGTACGGACCCTGGGCTCACCGAGGGGATCACCCGGACCGTGATCGACAGCCGGGACCGGATCGGCAGTCAGGTGCACGCCGCGCAGCTGGTGGACCTGCGGACGGCGATCTTCACCGACCCACTGGACCTGCATGAGGGCGCTCGGCGCTACTACCGCTCGGTCAAGCCCTGACACCCGTGGGGTGGAGTCCTTACGCGGGCCGGACCTGACGCGGGGCCGGGCGCGCCGGATCCCCGCGCCGCACGAGCGCGAGGTGCGTGCGGCGCGGGGGTCAGGTCGGCCCTTGAGGCCCCGGTCGGTCTTAGAGTCGGTCAGCCCTGGGTGCGCGGGAAGCGCAGGGTGACGATCTCGAAGGGGCGCAGCGCCAGGTTCAACGAGCCGTCGGTGAGCGCCAGTTCGGGGGCGTCGGCCAGCTGGCGCTCCAGCAGGTCGCAGGCGGTGGCACCGGCGGCCGGGAACCCCGGGGTCAGGCGGGCCGCGGCCCGCCCGCCGCGCGACTCGTAGGCCCGGACGACCACGTCGCCGCTCTCGTCGTCGGCCAGCTTGACCGCGGTGACGACGACGGCGTCGTTGTCGACGGCGACCAGCGGGGCGACCTCGGCGTCGCCGGGGACGCGGCGCTCGGGCAGGTTGATCGCGTAGCCCTCGCGGACCGCGTCACCGATCTCCGCGCCCGGGGCGAGCGCGTGGCGGAAGCGGTGGACGCCCTGGTCGGTCTCCGGGTCCGGGAAGCGCGGGGCCCGCAGCAGGGAGACCCGGACCGTGGTGGTCGTGCCCCGGTCGTCGCGGACCGTGCGCGTGACGTCGTGCCCGTACGTCGAGTCGTTGGCGAGCGAGACGCCCCAGCCGGGCTCCGCCAGGTGGACGAAGCGGTGGTTGCAGGCCTCGAACTTGGCCGCTTCCCAGCTGGTGTTGGTGTGGGTCGGCCGGTGGAGGTGGCCGAACTGGGTCTCGGACGCGTACCGCTCGGCGTGGATGTCAATCGGGAAGGCGGCCTTGAGGAACTTCTCGGTCTCGTGCCAGTCGACCTCGGTGTCGATGTCGAGGCGCTTGGCACCGGCCGCCAGGGTCAGCACCTGGGTGGCCCGGGAGTCGCCGAAGGAGCGGACCACGCGGACCGACACCGCCTCCGGGCCGTCCGCGGCGACGGTGACCTCGTCCGCGTCGACCAGGTCGGTGACCGTGTTGCGGTAGAACTCGTCGACGTCCCACGCGTCCCACATGTTGGGGAAGTCGGGGTGGATCTGGAGCAGGTTGGCAGCCTGCCCCGGGGCGACGGTCTCCCGTTCGGCCTCGATGTCGTAGGCGGAGACGACCAGACCGCGCCCGTCGATCTCGACCCGCAGCAGGCCGTTGTCCAGGACGTGGCCGCCGCCGTTCCGCGCCGTCACGGTGATGGTACCGGCGCTGGCGGTGCTCGGACGGGCGCCGCCCGCGACTACGCCTGAGCGGGTGTGGGGCGCGGGGTTGAAGACCAGTTCGCCACCGGAGGCGGCATCACCGGCCAGCGCCCGCTGGGCGCCGTCGATGATCTCGTTCAGCTCCTCGGCCACGGCCGCGTACGTCTTCTCGGCCTCGCGGTGGACCCAGGCGATGGAGGAGCCGGGGAGGATGTCGTGGAACTGGTGCAGCAGCACCGTCTTCCAGATCCGGTCCAGCCGCTCGTAGGGGTAGGCGGCACCGGTGCGCACCGCGGCGGTGGCGGCCCAGAGTTCGGCCTCGCGCAGCAGGTGCTCGCTGCGCCGGTTGCCCTGCTTGGTCTTGGCCTGGCTGGTGAGGGTGGCGCGGTGCAGCTCCAGGTAGAGCTCCCCCACCCACACCGGCGGATTGGCGTACTCGGCCTCCGCCTTGGTGAAGAACTCGGTGGGCGTCTCCCAGTGGACCTTCGCCGAGCCCTCGATGTCCCGCAACCGGGCGGCCTTGGCGATCATCTCGCGAGTCGTGCCGCCACCGCCGTCGCCCCAGCCGGTGGGCGCGAGCGAGTGGTTCGCGACCCCCTTGTCCTTGAAGTTGCGGACGGCGTGGGCGATTTCGCGGCCCTGCATGGAGCAGTTGTAGGTGTCGACGGGCGGGAAGTGGGTGAAGATCCGGGTGCCGTCGATGCCCTCCCACAGGAAGGTGTGGTGCGGGAACCTGTTGATCTGGCTCCAGGAGATCTTCTGGGTCAGCAGCCACTTCGACCCGGCGGCCTTGATGATCTGCGGCAGACCCGCGGCGAAGCCGAAGGTGTCCGGCAGCCACGCCTCGTCGTTCTCGATGCCGAACTCGTCGAGGAAGAACCGCTTCCCGTGCACGAACTGCCGGGCCATGGCCTCGGAGCCGGGCATGTTGGTGTCGGACTCCACCCACATGCCGCCCGCCGGCACGAACCGGCCCTCGGCAACGGCCTTCTTGACCTTCGCGTAGACCTCGGGGCGGTGCTCCTTGATCCAGGCGAACTGCTGGGCCTGGGACATGGCGAAGACGAAGTCGGGCTCGCTCTCGATCAGCGAGGTCATGTTGGAGGTCGTACGCGCGACCTTGCGGACGGTCTCGCGCAGCGGCCACAGCCAGGCCGAGTCGATGTGAGCGTGGCCCACCGCGCTGATCCGGTGCGCGGAGGCGGGCGCCGGGGTGGCCAGCACTCCGGCGAGCTGCTCGCGGGCCGCGGCGGCGGTGCCGTTGACGTCCTGCAGGTCGACGGCGTCCAGGGCGCGCTCGATGGCGCGCAGCAGCTCCCAGCGGCGGGGGGCGTCGACGGGCAGCTCGTGCATCAACTCGCCCAGGACTTCGAGGTCCTGGATGAGGGCCCACACGGTCTCGTCGAAGACCGCGAGGTCCATCCGCTCGATGCGGTAGAGCGGGTCCGTCCCGGCCGTCTCCTTCTCGCCGAGGCCGGTGGGGCGGAATCCGCTGTCGCCCAGGATGACCGGGTTGGATGCGGACTCCAGGTGCCAGACCACCTCCTCGCCACCCTCCACCGGCGAGCCGACGCGCACCCACTGGTTGCGCGGGTTGAGGCCCTTCACGGGCGTGCCGTCCGGGGTGTAGACGAGGGCCTCGCACTGGAAGCCGGGCATGCGCTCGTCGAAGCCGAGGTCCAGCACGGCCTCGACGGTCCTGCCCGCCCACTCGCGGGGCACCTGGCCGGAGACCCGGAACCAGGTGGTTCCCCAGGGGGCGCCCCACGGGTCGCCCACAGCAACCGGGGTGTACTCGGCGGCCAGGCCTTCGGAGACGGGTACGGGCTCGCCCGGCGCGACCCAGGCGGCGACCTCCAGCGGTACGGACTCGGGGTGGACGGCGGGGCGGATGCGCTCGTCGAGGACACGCTTCAGACGGGCCTCGACGAGGCTGCGGTCGTCGTGCATGTGGGGGAGGACTCCGTAACTCTTCGTCGGTGGTACGGCGGTGCGGGTGCTGCGGTCTTACGAGTTGTAGCGGTAGGGCGGTACTGCGGGTGCCGCGGTGTTGCGCGTCGTGCGGTGGGACGGTTGTGCGCGCGGTGCGGGCGCGCCCGGGGCGTACGCGCGCGTGCCCCCGTACGCGGGTCAGTCCACCTGTTCCGGGGTGAGGACCTCGGTGATGCCCCGGGACGCCAGGTGCTCGCTGTCTCCGGCCAGGTCGGCGAGCACAACGGCCGGACGCGCGCCCTGTGCCGTCAACCTGCCCCAGGCCTCGTAGAACTGCCCACCGGGGGCGCAGGTCGAACGCAGCGGAGCGGACTCGCTGTCGCCGGTGTCGACCACGAGCGCGGTGGAGCGCACCTCCGGCGCGTGGTCGCGGCCCCGCCACTCTTCGGCGATCCTCGCGATGGTGCGGCCGGCGGGCTTGACCTGCTGATCGTTGGTCAGCAGGCCGAGGCTGTACTCGAGTTCGGGGAAGTCGGCCAGCGAGCGGGAGACGTCGTGGGAGCACCACCAGGTGACGCCCCAGACGTCCTGGCAGTCCAGGGCGTTGGCGATGGTCGCGTCGGTGAACTCCCCGGCGTGCTCGGCGGGGATGTGCGGGGCGGGGGCTCCGACCTCCTGGAGCCAGACGGGGCGGTGCGGGTCCAGGGCCCAGGCCTTGGACAGCTCGATCATGTACGCGCCGTGGTGCTCGGTCATGGTGCCCTTGCGGCCGTGCCGCTGGGCGGTGCCGTTGAACACCCACGAGTGGACGGCTGTCGCGCCGCCCAACCGGGCGGCCTGCGCGGGCGTGAAGGCGTGCTCGTCCTGGTACCAGGCCGCGTCGTACTCGGCGTGCACATGGAGCTTGCCGGGCGCACCTTCCTCGCAGGCATCCAGGACCCGCCGCAGCCAGGCGCCCGCCTGCTCGTCGGTGATGACGTCGGGGTCGGGGTGCGGCTCGCCCGAGAACTGGTTGATCTCGTTGCCGATGGTCATGCCGATGAAGTTGGGCCGGTCGGCGAGGGCGGCCGCCAGCGTGCGCAGGTACTCGACCTGGCCTGCCACGACGTCGGGGTCGGTGAAGATGTTGCGCCGGTGCCAGGTCCGGGTCCAGGCAGGCAGGAAGTCGAAGCTGGACAGGTGTCCTTGGAGGCCGTCCACGTTGACGTCCAGGCCGCGCTCGGCGGCCGCGTCGGCGAGCTGCACCAGCTGCTCGACGGCGCGCGGGCGGATCAGCGTCCGGTTGGGCTGGAACAGCGGCCACAGCGGGAACACCCGCACATGGTCCAGGCCGAGCCCGGCTATCGAGTCGAGGTCGGCGCGCACGGCGTCGAGGTCGAAGTCCAGCCAGTGGTGGAACCAGCCCTGGGACGGGGTGTAGTTGACGCCGAAACGGAGGGGGGTGGCGTTCATCGCGCTGTGCGGTCCTTCGTCGGAGCGGACGGATGCGGTGGCTGCGGTGGGTTGCTCGAGTGCGGATGGGCGCGGGCGGGCGGCCGGTGCCGGTCCTGCGAAGCGGACGCGGGCGTCAGCCCTTGACGGCTCCCTCTCCCACACCGCGGAAGAAGTAGCGCTGGAGGCAGGCGAACATCAGGATCAACGGCGCGACGGCGATGATGGTTCCCGCCGCGACGAGCCGCTCGTCGTTGGCGAACGTGCCGTGCAGGTAGTTGAGTCCGATGGTGAGCGTGAAGTTCTCCGGGTCGTTCAGCACGATCAGCGGCCACAGGAAGTCGTCCCAGGCACCCATGAAGGCGAAGATCGCGACCACGGCAAGGGTGCCCTTGACCGAGGGCAGCGCGATCCGCAGGAACCTCTGCCAGGTGTTGGCACCGTCGACGAACGCGGCCTCCTCCACCTCGTACGGCAGGTTGAGGAACGCGTTCCGCATCAGCAGGACGTTCATCGCGCCGATGCAGCCGGGAAGCAGCACGCCGACGAGGCTGTTGTTCAGCCCGAGGTCCCGCATGTTGGTGAACTGGGCGATGATGATCGCCTCGATGGGCACCAGCATGGCCAGGATGAAGACGAGCACGGCGACCTTCCGCCCCCGGAACCGGAGCCGGGCCAGGGCGTATCCGGCCAGTGCGGAGCCGACGCAGTTGGTGACCACGTTGGCGGTGGCGACCTTCAGCGAGTTCAGCGCGTAGTCCCACACCGGGATGATGTCAGCGACCCGCGCGTAGTTGTTCAGCGTCGGCTCACTGGGCAGCAGTTGGGGCGGGGAGCTGAAGATGTCCTCGTTCGGCCCCTTGAGCGAGGTGGACAGCTGCCAGAGGAACGGGCCGACGGTGAGCGCCAGTACGGCGAGGAGCAGGGCGTAGCGCAGGACGAGCTGCCATACGGGCGTGCGCCTGCCGTCGGCCAGGGCGAGCTTGGCGTCCGACATCAGACGTCCTCCTTGCGGTTGGCGCGGAGCACCAGGAGCATCAGGCCGAGGGTGACCACGAAGACGACGACCGACATGGCGGAGGAGTAGCCGACGCGGCCGGTCAGGCCGGTGCCGACCCGCTGGACGAGCATGACCAGGGTGGTGTCCTCGCCCGCGGGGCCGCCGGTCGGGCCCGCCATCAGGTACACCTCGGAGAAGACCTTGAAGGCCGCGACCGCGGAGAGCGCGCCGACCAGGACCATGGTGGAACGGACGGCCGGGACGGTGACGGTGACGAACCGGCGGATGGGGCCGGCCCCGTCGACCGAGGCCGCCTCGTGGAGTTCCTTCGGAACGTTGGCCAGGGCCGCCAGGTAAATGATCATGTAGTAGCCGAGGCCCTTCCAGACCGTCACGAACATCGCGCTGAGCAGCAGCAGCCACTCGTCGCTCAGGAAGCCGATCCGGCCGATCCCGACCATCTCCAACACGCCGTTGACCAGGCCGCGTTCGTCGAGAATCCACACCCAGATGAGGCCGACGACGACGATGGAGGCGACGACCGGGGTGTAGAAGGCCGAGCGGAAGAAGGTGATGCCGGGGAGGTGCTTCTGCACCAGCATGGCCAGCAGGAGCGGAAGGATCACCAGGGCGGGCACGACGCCCACGACGTAGAGGGAGCTGTTGCGCAGACCGATCCAGAACATCTCGTCGTGGATCAGCTCCTGGAAGTTCGCCAGCCCCACGAACTCGCCGGGCACCAGGGCGCGGCGGTCGGTGAACGCGTTCACCAGGGTGCTGAGGAACGGGTACAGGGCGAAGGCGGCGGCGATCAGGAGGCCCGGCGCGGCGAACAGCCAGGGCGTCACCGGCAGTTGGCGCCGGACGCCGCCGCCGGCCCTGCGGCCGGCGGCGGAACCAGGGCTGCGGAGAGCGGGCCCCGCGGTGGTCACGCCCGAGGAAGCCGCCGGCAAGGGGACGGGAGAGTGCGCACCGGCCTTCTCGGCCGGGGACTTCGCGGTGGGAGTGTTCATCCAGGGGCCCGTCTTCGTGGGGAGCGGTGATCAGCTCTGCTGGAGGAGCTGGTTGCACGCCTCGACAGCGCCGTCGAGAGCGGCCTTCGGCGACTCCTTGCCCTGGAGGGCACGGGCGACCGCGTTCTGGAGTTCCTTCTTCATCTGGTCGCTGAGCAGCACCGGTGTGTAGTTGACCGCCTCCTTGAGGGACTGGGCGGCGGCGACGCGGACCCTGGTCCCGTCGGTGCCGTCCTGCTTGGTGTAGTAGGGGTCGTCGAGCGAGCCCTTGGTGCTCGGGAAGATCGCGACCTTGCGCGCGAACTCCTCCTGGTGCTTCTTGTCGGTCACGAAGTGGGCGAAGGCGACGGCGGCGGGCTTCCGCTCGCTCTTGGCGTTCACCATCACGCCCATCACATACATGTTGTTCTTGCCCGTGTTGGTGACCATGTCCGTGATGCCGATGTTCTTGTAGAGGCCGGGCGCCTCCTTCTCGAACTTGGCGAGGTCGAGCGCGCTGCCCGGGTTCATGGCCACGGACTGGGTCAGGAACTTCTTGCCGGCCGACTCGGGGGTCGCGCTCAGTGCCTGCGAGTCAAGGGCCTTGGCCTTGTAGAGCTCGACGTACCGCTCCAGCAGCTCGACGCCCTTGGGCTCGTTGAACGTGAACTCGGTGCCCTCCTTGTTCATCGTCCGGACGCCGTAGCGCCCGAAGTCCTCGATGGAGGGGACGTTGGCCAGGGTCGCGACCTCGCCCTTGCTCTTCTCGGCTATCTCCAGCGAGGCGGTGAACAGCTCGTCGTAGGTCCGCGGCGGCTTGTTCTCGTTCAGGCCGGCCTTCTTGAACAGGCTCTTGTTGTAGAACAGCGGGCCGGTGTTCAGGTACCAGGGGAAGGCGTACGTGCCGTCCAGGCCCGGGACCTGGTGGCTCGCCCAGGCGCCGGGCAGGTACTCCTTCTCGTACTTGCCGGCGGCCTTGTCCAGGTCGAGCGCGAGGCCCGCCTTGGCCAGCGGGGCAACCAGGTCCGGGGAGACGTTGACGACGTCGGGCAGGGTGCCGCCGGCGGCACC
>NZ_LIQY01000342.1 GCF_001418495.1 Streptomyces pathocidini
GCGCCGGCCCGCTTCGAGCAGACCGGCCAGGCCTTCCAGCCCTGCTTGGCCTGAACGGTCCGGGCGACCTTGATCTGCTCTTCGCGGGTGGCGAGGTCCGCGCGCTCGGCGTAGGCGAGCCCGCCGTGCTCCACCCATGTGTCGTGCCAGAACTGCAGTCCGCCGTAGTAGCCGTTGCCGCTGTTGACGTTCCAGCGGCCGCTGCTCTCGCACTGCGCGATCCGGTCCCAGACTCCGCTGTCGGCCCTGCTCTTCGGCGTTCTGTCCGGGCCGGAGGCCGCGGCCTCCGCTGCTCCCGGTGCCATCGCCACACATGCGGCAAGGGTGAGAACGATCGGCCTGCTGATCCGAATATGGGACATGGCGCCAGACGCTAAACAGACCTCTCCCCATATTCCGGGCAGCCGCGCCCTCCCGTGCGGCGAGCCCCACCCGGTCGGACCATCCGGACACAGTGCGCAAAACGGTCGACGCCCAAGGCTTCGCCCGCCCCGAGCTCTCCCCACCGGCTGACATGGAGTGAGGCATTCCGGCGGCGCGTTCGCACACCGGTCCCAGGGAAGCGATTGCGCGGCACGCGCGCGTGACTCCGCCCACAGATCACCCGTTGTGCCTCACGTGAGCCGGGTTCTCTGACCGGCACCCATCCCCGAGATCGAGGAGCCACCCAGTGCCGCGCATGCTCGACGTCAGCAATGACGTACGCGCCGAGATCGGCGACGAAGAAGCCGACCGGCTGATCGCGGGCGAGAACGCCCCGGGCAGCTACGACTGCACCTCCTGCCGCACCCCCGGCGACACCGAGCAGGAGCGCACCAGCACCGTGCTCTTCGTCGGCGAGGAGACGGCCGTACTCGCCTTCGCCCACGCCTCCTGCATCCCCTCCCAGGTCGTCACGGTCTCCGAGGAGCAGCTCCAGGGCGCGGTACGGAGCATCACCGGCGAGCACGACGCCGCCGGCGTGCCGGCTCCCGGCCACGAGGCGGCCACCGCACCCGCGCAGCCCGTGCCCGGCGTCCGCCAGTCCGACTTCCACGTGCCGGAGGAGCTCCAGCGCCAACTCCAGCCGCGCCAGGCTGTGATCGGGGTGACCAGCGGTCTCGTACTGATCAACGGCGACCTGTACCCCTCGCTCGTGGTCGAGCCGACCGGGCCCATCGCCCGGCCCGGCACCGACGGCCCGAACGACGAGTTCCTGCCGCTGCTGATCGAGCAGGGCTTCCTGCCCATCCACGACGTCGAGCAGCTGCCCGCCCAACTGCAGGGCTGGTCCGTTCTGTTGGCCATGGGCCAGCTGCACGCGATCCTGATGCCGGGCACCGGCGGCGGCCAGCAGGTCGCCTGGTGGCAGGCGCACCAGCCGCTGATCGTGACCGAGGGCTGGCGGAGCGCGGTGAACCGTTCCTCGAAGGTGCTGGTCTTCGCCGCCCCGGTGGGCGCCGTCGGCAAGCAGCCGCGCGAGGACCTGATGCGCGAGGCCCTGGACAAGGCCGCCGCCCGTGGCGAGCTCGTGGCCGCGGTCATGCCCCTGGCGGGCACGTGACCCGAACCTCCCCCGGCGGCCCGGTCGGTGGGGCCCACTCCGGGAACGGCCCCGTCGCCCGGGCCGCCGCGCCGCGCGCCGGCGCGCCCGGCCCGCGCCACCGCGCACCCACGCCCGCCGCGCCCCTCCACGGCCCGGGCGCCGTACCGGCGTCCATCCCGGGCACGGTCCCGAGCGCGGCCTCGATCCCGGTTCCCGGCCCGCCCCCGGAGCCCTACATCACGCGCCGATCAGGGGTTTTCCTCCCGCGCCCGCATCCGACGGGACCCGGGTTCGTTGGCACCTACGTGCACACATACGACCCCTCTGCCCGGAATCCATACCAAAGCCCCATTCCCGGAATGCGTCCCCCGCACGACTCGTCGATGGGCGGCGGCATCCACCACTCGCCCACGCCGATCTACGACGCCCTGTACGCGGAGTACCGCAGGTCGTTCAAGGCGCTGCCGGGTGACCGGTCGGGCGAGGAGGACATGGGGTTCAAGCCGTTCGGCGCCATCGGCAGCGGCGCCCGCGAGCACCGGGGGGCATGGGACCGCATCGGGTCCTGGGAGACGATCGCGCGCGGTCTGCACCGCGCCGGGGCCCCGGCCCTGCCGCCCGCGCGGCGGGACGAGAACGAGCCCGGGCAGTAGCTCCCGTACGCGGCGGAGCGGCCCCCGCACGGAACGGCAGCAGGGTCCGGCCGACCGGACCCCGACTGCCCTCCCCGACCGCTACTTCTTGCGGCCGCGCTTCTCGCGCACCCGTACCGAGATGTGGATCGGCGTCCCCTCGAAGCCGAACTCCTCGCGCAGCCGGCGCTCGATGAAGCGCCGGTAGCCGGCCTCCAGGAAGCCGGAGGCGAAGAGCACGAACCGCGGCGGCCTGGTGCCGGCCTGCGTCCCGAAGAGGATGCGGGGCTGCTTGCCGCCGCGGATCGGGTGCGGGTGGGAGGCGACGATCTCGCCGAGGAAGGCGTTGAGCCGCCCGGTCGGGACCCGGGTCTCCCACCCGGCCAGGGCCGTCTCGATGGCCGGTACGAGCTTCTCCATGTGGCGGCCGGTGTGCGCCGAGATGTTGACCCGCGGCGCCCACTGGACCTGGCCGAGCTCGGTCTCGATCTCCCGCTCCAGGTAGTAGCGGCGCTCCTCGTCGAGGGTGTCCCACTTGTTGAAGGCCAGGACCAGCGCGCGCCCGGCCTCCACGGCCATCGTGATGATCCGCTGGTCCTGGACGCTGATCGAGTCGGCGACGTCGATCAGGACAACCGCGACCTCCGCCTTCTCGACGGCCGCGGCGGTGCGCAGCGAGGCGTAGTAGTCGGCGCCCTCCTGGAGGTGGACGCGGCGGCGGATGCCGGCGGTGTCCACGAACTTCCAGGTGACACCGCCGAGTTCGATCAGCTCGTCCACCGGGTCGCGAGTGGTGCCCGCCAGCTCGTTGACGACCACGCGCTCCTCGCCCGCGACCTTGTTGAGGAGCGAGGACTTGCCGACGTTGGGGCGGCCGATGAGCGCGATCCGGCGCGGTCCGCCGACGGCCCGCCCGAAGGTCTGGGCCGGGGCATCCGGCAGCACCTTCAGCACCTCGTCCAGCATGTCGCCCGTACCGCGGCCGTGCAGGGCCGATACGGGGTAGGGCTCGCCGAGGCCCAGGGCCCACAGCATCGCGGCGTCGGCCTCGCCGGAGGGGCCGTCGACCTTGTTGGCGCACAGCACGACCGGCTTGCCGGCCCGGCGCAGCAGCTTGACCACGGCCTCGTCGGTGTCGGTGGCGCCGACCTGGGCGTCCACCACGAAGACGACCGCGTCGGCAGCCTCGATCGCGAACTCGGCCTGGGCGGCGACGGAGGCGTCGATGCCGAGGACGTCCTGCTCCCAGCCGCCGGTGTCGACCACCTTGAAGCGGCGGCCGGCCCACTCCGCCTCGTAGGTCACCCGGTCCCGGGTCACGCCGGGCCGGTCCTCGACGACGGCCTCGCGGCGGCCGATGATCCGGTTCACCAGGGTCGACTTGCCGACATTGGGGCGGCCGATGACGGCGAGGACGGGCAGCGGGCCGTGACCGGCCGCGTCGAGCGCGCCCTCGACCTCTTCGACGTCGAAGCCCTCCTGCGCGGCGAGCTCCATGAACTCCGCGTACTCGGCGTCGCCAAGCTCTCCGTGCTCGTGCTCGTCGCCGGAGTGGATCTGGTCGTTCATGAAGTCTGTTTCCTCGTCGTCCATCGTCCGGTGGGCCACGCGGCCCACCGGGTCAAGTCTCGCCTAGCGCCCGGTGGAGCGCCTGGCGTTTTCCAGGTGGGTGGTCAGCCGCTCCCGGATGCGCACCGTGGCCTCGTCCAGCGCCTTGCGCGTACGCCTGCCGCTGCTGTCCCCGGCCTGAAAAGGCTCGCCGAAGACCACGTCGACCCGGCTGCGCAGCGGCGGCAGCGCCGCGACCAGCCGGCCGGGCCGATCGGCGCTGCCGAGCACCGCCACCGGCACGATCGGCGCCCCGGAGCGCACCGCGAAGTACGCGAGCCCGGCGCGCAGCGAGGCGAAGTCGCCCTCGCCGCGGGTGCCTTCGGGGAAGATCCCCAGCACCCCGCCGCGCTCCAGCACGCCCAGGGCGCTGGTGATCGCGGTCCGGTCGGTGCTCGTACGGTCCACCTCGACCTGCCCGATCGCGCGCAGGAACGGGTCGAGCGGCCCGAGGAACGCCTCCTTCTTGATCAGGAAGTGCACCGGCCGGGGCGCGGTGCCCATCAGCATCGGCCCGTCGATGTTGTGGGCGTGGTTGACCGCGAGGATCACGGGGCCGGAGGCGGGGACCCTCCAGGCGCCGAGCACGCGCGGCTTCCACAGCCCGTACATCAGGCCGATGCCGATCCGGCGGCCGACCGCCGCGCCGCCCGCGCTGGGCAGCGTGCCGGTGGTGGTCACGCGGTCCGCTTCTCCTCGACCAGGGTGACCACGCACTCGATGACCTGCTCCAGGGTCAGGTCGGTGGTGTCGACCTCGACCGCATCGTCGGCCTTGGCGAGTGGCGAGGCCTTGCGGCTGGAGTCGGCCGCGTCGCGCTTGGCCAGCGCCGCCTGGGTGGCGGCCAGGTCGGAGGCGTCCTTGCCCTTGAGCTCGCCGCTGCGGCGGGCGGCCCGGGCCTCCGGGGAGGCGGTCAGGAAGATCTTGAGGTCGGCGTCGGGCAGGACGGTGGTGCCGATGTCGCGGCCCTCCACGACGATGCCGCGCTCGGCGGTCAGCGCGATGGAGCGCTGGAGCTCGGTGATCCGGGCCCGCACCTCGGGGACGGCGCTGACCGCGCTGACCGCGGAGGTGACCTCCTGGGTACGGATCGGGCCCGCGGCGTCCGCGCCGTCGACCGTGATCGTCGGGGCGGCCGGGTCGGTGCCGGAGACGATCGCGGGCTTGTCGGCGGCGCCCGCGACGGCGGCCCGGTCCTCGACGTCGACGCCGCTGGTCAGCATCCACCAGGTGATCGCCCGGTACTGGGCGCCGGTGTCCAGGTAGCCCAGGCCGAGCTTGGCGGCGACGGCCTTCGAGGTGCTCGACTTGCCCGTGCCTGCGGGGCCGTCGATGGCGACAATCACTGTTGCCGCTGCGGTCCTTGGGGCGGTTTCCACGGTGACGAACACCTTTCTCGTGCACGGGCGAGTTCGCAGGCCTCGTATTCAGCCTCCGGACAAGGTTACTGGCTCGCGGACCCGCCCCGTACCGCCGTCCTTCCGCCGCCTTCCCGGGGCTTCCGGGGGGGTCCCGGGGCTTCCGGCGGCCGCTACTGCCGGATCGACCAGCCGCGCTCGCGCAGGGCCGCGGTCAGCGAGGGGACCGCGCCGGGCTCCACCATCAGCTGGATCAGGCCGGCCTGCTGGCCGGTCGCGTGCTCGATGCGGACGTCCTCGATGTTGACCCCGGCCCGTCCCGCGTCGGCGAAGATCCGGGCCAGCTCGCCCGGCTGGTCTCCGATCATGACGGTCACGCTCTCGTACGTGGCGGGGGCCGCGCCGTGCTTGCCCGGCACCCGCTCGCGGCCCCCGCCACGTACG
>NZ_LIQY01000343.1 GCF_001418495.1 Streptomyces pathocidini
CGCGGCTCGGCCCCGGTCGAGCCGCGCCCGTACGCGGTCGTTGTCCGAACGGCGCTCCTCCAGGTCCGCGGCGCGGCGGCGGGCCTCGGCGTGTCGCCTTTGCAGGGCGGCGAGTTCGCGGGATGCGTCGGCGTGTCGCTGGGCGCGCCCGTGGTCGCCCTCGGCGGCCCCGACCGCGGTCCCGGCGATGTCCAGGTGCTCGCGTGCGGTCGTACGGGCCAGGGCTGCCCACTCCAGGACCGTGTCCGCCAATCCGGGTTCTCCCGGGGAGAGTTCGGGCAGCGGGTGGTCGCGGTGGTCGGCGACGCGGCCCGCGGCCTGGGCCATCCGGTGGGCAAGGGCCAGCAGCCGCTCGTCACCGCCCCGCACCCGCCTCTCCGCGGCCCGCCGCAGCTCGGCCAGCTTCTCCTCCACGGCGGCGAACCGGCGCGTGTCGAAGAGCCTGCCGAGCAGGTGCGCGCGGGCTTCCGCGTCGGCGCGCAGGAAGCGCGCGAAGTCGCCCTGCGGGAGGAGGACGACCTGGCAGAACTGCTCCCTGTTCATACCGAGCAGCTGGCCGATCTCCTCGCCCACCTCCTGGTGGGAGCGGCTCAGCGCCTTCCACGAGCCGGTCGTGGCGCCGGGCGCGGCCTGTGCCGTCCACTCGCGCAGCCACGTCTGCGCCTTCTCGCGGGTGAGGCCGTCGCCCCGCTTCTTGGGGCGCGGCTGCTCCGGCCGCCGGGTGACCTCCAACCGCCGCTCGCCGACGGTGAATTCGAGCACGATCTCGGTGGGGGTGAACGGCTCGGCGTGGTCGCTGCGCAGCGACTGCCCACCGTGGCGGGCGCCGGGCACGCCGCCGTACAGCGCATAGCAGACGGCGTCCAGGACGGAGGTCTTGCCCGCGCCGGTGGGGCCGTGCAGCAGGAAGAGCCCGGCGGAGGACAGTTCATCGAAGTCGACCTCCTGTGTGGCGCCGAACGGTCCGAACGCGGTGATCCGCAGCCGGTGGAGCCTCATCGCGCCACCTCCGCCGCCTCGTCGCCGACGCGGATCTCGTCCAGGGCCGCCCGCAGCACGGCCCGTTCGCTCTCGTCCGGGCCGCTGCCGCCGCGTACGTGGGCCACGAAGTCCTCCGCGATCTGCCGGTCCGTACGCCCCTTGAGCCGCTCGGCGTAGGAGGCCAGGGGGTCCTCGGGGGCGCGCTCCGGCGCGAAGACGAGGCTGAGCACGTGCGGGAAGCGCTCGGCGAGCCGGGCCATGGGCTCGCGGGGGCGGGCCGGGTCGGTGAGCGTGGCTTCGACCCAGGATTGTTCGTGGACCGCGAGTTCCGGGTCCTCGAGGAGGGTGTCGAGGCGGCCGCGGACGCGGGCGATGGGGCGCGGGACGGGGCAGTCGATCCGCTCGGCCGTGACCGCTCCCCGCTCCCCGAGGTCGATGAGCCACATGCTCTTGCGCTGGTCGGCCTCGGAGAAGGAGTAGGCCAGCGGGGAACCGGAGTAGCGGACCCGCTCGCCGATGGTCTGGCAGCCGTGGAGGTGACCGAGCGCGGCGTAGTCGACTCCGTCGAAGACGTCGGCGGGGACGGCCGCGACGCCGCCTACGGTGATGTCCCGCTCGCTGTCGCTGGCGGCGCCCCCGGTGACGAAGGCGTGGGCGAGCACGACCGAGCGCGTCCCGTCCGGGCGGCCCGCGAGGTCGGCGCGCACCCGGTCCATGGCCGTGCGGAGCACGGATTCGTGCCCGGCCCGCTCGGCGCCCAACTCCTCGCGGACGAGGGCCGGTTCGAGGTACGGAAGACCGTAGAGCGCGACCTTGCCATGCTCGTCGGCGAGGAGGACCGGGTCGGCGCAGCCGCCGGGGTCGGTGCGCAGGTGGATGCCGGCGCGCTCCATCAGCCCGGCGCCCACGCCCAGTCGGCGGGCGGAATCGTGGTTGCCGGAGATCATGACGGTGGGGACGCCGAGTTCGGCGAGCCGGTGGAGGGCGGTGTCGTACAGCTCGACGGCCGCCAGCGGGGGCACGGCCCGGTCGTAGACGTCGCCCGCGACGAGCACCGCGTCGACCCGCTGCTCGCGCGCGGTCTCCACGAGGTGGTCGAGGAAGGCCGCTTGGGCGGCCAGCAGGCTCACCCGGTGGAACGACCGGCCCAGATGCCAGTCCGACGTGTGCAGGAGTCGCATGGCCCCGACTGTAACGGTGGGGTCTGACAACGCCTCCCGGCACCGGAGTTCCGGGCCCGGGAGGGCTGGGTACGGGTCCGGTTTCAGCCCGTTCCGCCGGACTCCTCAGACCGTTCCGTAGGCCTCGCCGCCGAGTTCGAGCACGGCCGTGCCCGCGGTGGTGTCGGCGAGCCAGGCGCGGAAGGCCTCGACGTCCGCCTCGGGGAGGCCGATCTCAAGGGTGACCTCGGCCGCGTACCGCACGTCGCGCACATCGCGTCCGGTGGCGCGCAGGTCGTTCTCCAGCTTGCCCGCCCGCTGGTGGTCGACGGTGACGGTGGCCAGCCGGAACCGCTGCCGGGTGATGGTGCCCAGCGTGTCCAGGGCCTCGCCGACGGCTCCGCCGTAGGCCCGGATCAGGCCGCCCGCGCCGAGCTTGACGCCGCCGTAGTAGCGGGTGACGACGGCGACGGCGTACCGGACCTCGCGGCGCAGCAGCATCTGGAGCATGGGCACGCCCGCGGTGCCGCCGGGTTCGCCGTCGTCGCTCGCCTTCTGGACGGCGCCGTCGGCGCCGATGACATAGGCGTAGCAGTTGTGGGTGGCGCCGGGGTGCTCCTTGCGGACGCGCTGGATGAAGTCCTGTGCCTCCTGCTCGGTCGCGGCGGGCGCGAGGGAGCAGAGGAAGCGCGACTTGTTGATCTCGATCTCGTGCACGCCCACGCGCGCGACCGTCCGGTACCGCTCCTGCATCAGCCCACCTTACGCGGCCGCCCCGGCAGGCCGCGCCCGGGCCGTTCGGGGCCGTTGGCGGTACCCGTGCGGGCTCGGTGCGGTTCGGTGCGCGGCCGGGACTCGGGCCGGGAACACGAGCCGGACGGGCGGGAATCAACGGGCGGGGAATCATCGGGAAGGACAGTTCGTTAGCCGGGCATGTACGCAGACGCGGAGACACTGCGCAGGATCCTGACCGGCACGGGCGACACGTGGGCGGTGGTCGGCCTCTCCACCAACGAGCGGCGGCCGGCCTTCGGCGTGGCCGAGGTGCTGCAGCTCTTCGGCAAGCGGATCGTGCCGGTCCACCCCAGGGCCGAAACGGTCCACGGGGAGCCGGGTTATGCCTCGCTGGCCGACATACCGTTCCCGGTGGACGTGGTCGACGTGTTCGTGAACAGCGAGCTGGCCGGAGAGGTCGCCGACCAGGCGGTGGCGGTCGGCGCGAAGGCCGTGTGGTTCCAGTTGGGGGTGGTGGACGAGGCGGCGTACGAGCGCACGCGCGCGGCCGGGCTGGACATGGTCATGGACCGCTGCCCGGCGATCGAGATACCGCGACTGCGCTGACCGTGAGTCCCGGCCGCGCCCTGGCGGCCGCCTCCGAGTCCGTCAGATCCCGAGGCCGTCCAGGACTTCCGCGCCCGGGAGTTCGGCCAGCGCCTTGCCGGGGACGATCAGCTTGCCGCGCCGCCGGCCGCTGCCGATCACGAGGTGCGGCGCGTCGGCGACCGCCGCGTCGACCAGCACCGGCCAGCCGGCCGGGAGCCCGATGGGCGTGATGCCGCCGTACTCCATGGAACTCTCCCCCACCGCCGTGTCCATCGGCGCGAACGACGCCTTCCGGACGCCGAGGTGGCGCCGTACCGCTCCGTTGACGTCCACGCGCGTGGTGGACAGGACCAGGCAGGCGGCCAGCGTGACGGCCTGCCCGCGCTTGCCCGCCACGACGACGCAGTTCGCCGAGGCTTCGAGCAGCCCGGGCCCGTAGGTCTCGGCGAACACGGCGGTGTCGGCCTTCTCGGGGTCGGTGTCGACATACAGCAGCTGCTCCGCGGGCACACTGCCGCGCCAGGCCCGGAGGGCTTCGGCGACGGCCGGGTTGAGCTCGTCGAGGCAGTCGGCGGCGGGGCGGGCTTCGTCGAAGTTTCCGATGGGGGCGCGCATGCGCGCACGTTAACAGGGGCCGCCGGACAGGCGGTTGCCCGTCCCGGCCTACGGGCGGACCTGCGGCACCGGGCGCGCGTACGTCATCGAGCGGGCGTGCGCCACCGGGCGCGCGTAGGTCATCGGGCGGGCGGTACGGCGACCACCATGGTCATCTCCACCGGCTCGCCGCCGTCGTTGCGGTAGGCGTGGACGGTGTCCGCCTCATAGGTGGCGGAGGTGCCTGCCGGGATCTTGTAGTCCTCGCCGTCCACGACGAGCGTCAACTCGCCCGCCGTGACGTGCAGCAGCTCGACGGTGCCCTGCCGGTGCGGGTCGGAGTCGCTGCCCTCGCCGGGCATCAGCCGCCAGGACCACAGTTCGAGGGGGCCGGGGATCTGCGTCCCGGCGAGCAGCACCGTGGAGCTGCCCGCCTCCGTGGACCACATCCGTACGGCCTGTTCCTGCGGTACGAGCCGCACCTTGGGCTCCTGGTCGTAGTCCAGCAGCGTCGTGATGCTCACGCCGAGGGCGTCGGCGAGCTTGACGGTCGTGCCGACGCTCGGGTTCGTCCGCGCCTGCTCGATCTGGATGATCATGCCCCGGCTCACCCCCGCCCGGGCGGCGAGCCCGTCCAGCGTGAAGCCCCGCTCGTTGCGCCAGCGCTTGAGGTTGCGCGCGAGGGACTGGGTGAGGTGGTCGAGGTCCGTCACGTTCCGTCCAATGCTCACGAAAGCCGCCGTCGGGCGGGTGCACTATTTTAGATTGCGCAGTTCATTGTGCTGAACTACAGTGTGCTGAACTCCAGCGCTCACCACACTGTACTGCGAGGTGCTCTCATGACCGCCGTCTTCGCCCTGGCCACCAGCTTGCTCTGGGGCCTCGCGGACTTCGGCGGCGGCCTGCTGACCCGCCGCATCCCGGCGCTGACGGTCGTCGTCACCTCCCAGGTCATCGCCATGGCCGTGCTCGGCTCGGTTGTGCTCGCGACGGGCGGCTGGAGCGAGGTGGGGCCGCAGCTGTGGTTCGCGGCCGCGGCGGGCGTCGTCGGCCCGGCAGCCATGCTGGCCTTCTACCGCGCGCTGGCGCTCGGCCCGATGGGCGTCGTCTCGCCGCTCGGCTCGGTGGGCGTGGCGGTGCCGGTCGGGGTCGGGCTCATGGTCGGCGAGCGGCCGGGGCTGCTCCAGGTCGCGGGCATCCTGGTGGCGGTCGTGGGCATCGTGCTGGCGGGCGGTCCGCAGCTGCGCGGGGCGCCGGTGCAGCGGCAGGCGATCCTGCTGACGCTGATCGCCGCGTTCGGGTTCGGCGCCGTGATGGCCCTCGTCGCGGAGGCCTCGTCCTCGATCACCGGGCTGTTCCTGGCGCTGTTCGTGCAGCGGGTGTGCAACGTCGCGGTCGGGGGCACGGCGCTGTACGTGTCGGTGCGGCGCGGCGCCAAGGCTCTTCCGGAGGAGGGCGGCTGGGAGATCGTCCGGTCCTCGCTGCCCGCGCTGGCCTTCGTGGGTCTGGCGGACGTGGCGGCCAACGGCGCGTACATCGTCGCCGCCAACGAGGGCCCGGTGACCGTCGCGGCCGTCCTCGCCTCGCTGTACCCGGTGATAACGGCCCTGGCCGCGCGAGGCGTCCTCAAGGAGCGGCTGCGCGCGAGCCAGGCGGCGGGCGCGGGGCTGGCCCTGGTCGGCACGGTCCTCCTGGCGGCGGGCTGAGGTCCGGGGCGGGCCGCGAACCGACCGTCCGCGCCGCCCGCCCCGACGCCAGCGGCGGGCCATGGGCGGCCTGGCGGCGAGCCGCCCCGGCCTCGCCGGCGACCCGCGCGGACCGAGCCGATGCCCCGGCGGACGGGGGCGGCGTCCGCCCGGTCCGCCCCGGGCGGCGTCGGGCCTCAGCGGTCGGCCCGCAGGCCCGGCCGCCCCTCGCCCAACGGCCCACCCTCCGCGGGCCCTTCGGGCCCGGCCTGCCCCGGGAGCCTCGCGAGTGCGAGCAGCTCCCCCGGGGTCATGCCCTGCGGGATCGGCACCGGGGCCGGGGTGCGCAAGGGCGGCTGCCAGCCCGATTCCGGGTCCCAGCGCCGTACGACCCGGGCGGGCGCGCCCGCGACCACCGCGTGGTCGGGCACCTCGCCCCGGACGACCGCACCGGCGGCGACCACCACGTTCCGCCCGAGCCGCGCGCCCGGCAGGATCACCGCGCCCGCGCCGAGCCAGCTGCCGGGGCCGATCTCGACCGGCGCCGAGCGCGGCCACTGCCGGCCCACCGGCTGCTCCGGGTCGTCGTAGCTGTGGTTGTCGCTGGTGACATAGACGTACGGGCCGCAGAACACGTCGTCGCCGAAGACCACGGGGCGGGAGGCCACGACGTGGCTGCCGCGGCCGAGGACGACGCCGTTGCCCAGCCGAAGCACGGGCTCGGGGCCGAGGTCGACGCCGGGCATCATCCCGGCGGTCAGCGTGACGTGCTCGCCGATGACGCAGTGCTCGCCGAGCTGGATCCACGGCTCGCCGAAGACCGTGCCCTGCGGGAAGGCCAGCCGGGTGCCGTGGCCGATCCGCCCGAAGCGGTACCGTCCCGGCCGCTCGGCGGTCACCGCGCCCGCGCTCTGCATCCAGCCCCAACCGCTGTGCACCGCCCGCGTGACGGCCCGGCGGCGCCAGGCGGCCAGCGCCGCGAGGGATGAGAACACGTTCCGGTTTCTGGGCACCCGCTCACCGTACTCAGCGCGGCACCGGCCGAAGAGACCCCGTCCTGTGATCTTCGCCCCACGGGACCGTCGCGCGGAAACCGGACCGCGCACGGAACACCCCTTCCCTCGCGCCCGCTTCAACCGCCCGCCCAGTACGCCTTCACGCCCGCGAAATTCGGCCGCGCCGACAGCGCTCCCAACAGAATGAAGCGGCAACAGAATTCGGAATGCCGACCACCGATTTCCCCGCCTCGCTGCTCAACGACATGATCCCTCGATCGGGACGCCGAAAATCCGACCAAGGGAAACGCGAAACGCGCACCGATCTCCTGTCTCAAATCAGCGCCATCACGCGAAGAGCGTGAGCACGGCCACCACAAGACCTCCACATCGGGGCGTCCAAATCGGTCTTGACCGCCCAACTGACCGCCGCACAGGATGTGTTGAGCACTTACGCATCAGGAGTCGACAAGCGAGAGCTTGGCCCCGGGCGGACCAATCCGGGGTGCCGACGGGGGGAACTCGATGGTGCGTGCGTGTCCGGGCCGGGCGGCCGGGACACGCATTCGCGTGATGGAACCAATCCCTCCGGAATTTCTTGGTGCCCAACCCATTGGTGCCTGAAGGGATTGGAGGGGGAATGCCGACGAAACCGACCCACCCCGGTGTCTACGTCGAAGAACTTCCCAGCGGCACACGCACCGTCTCCGCCGTCACCACGTCCGTGACCGCGTTCGTCGGGCACACCCGGCGCGGCCCATTGAACACGCCGGTCAGGATCAGCAGCTTCACGGACTTCGAGCGCCGCTTCGGCGGTCTCACCTCGCAGAGCGCCGTCGCCTACGCCGTACAGCAGTTCTTCGCCAACGGCGGCACCGTCGCGGTGATCGTCCGGGTGGCCGCCGCCGGAACGGGGAAGGCGGCCTGCGTCACCCTCGAATCGACCGAGGGCCGCAGCGCCTGCCCGGCCCTGCGGGTGCACGCCAGGGAACCGGGCGTCTGGGGCTCGGGCCTGCGGGTGGCCGTCGACTACGACACTCGGTCCCCCGGCGAGACCTTCAACCTCCGCGTCTTCGACGCCCACGGCGGAGCCCGCGAGAGCTTCACCGGGCTCTCGGCGCAGCCCGGCCACGGCCGCTTCGTGGAGACCGTGGTCAACCCCGGCTCCTCCCTCATCCGGGTCGAGGCGCTCGCCGAGGACCGGCCGGACCCCTCGGGCACCGTCTCCAAGCCGTTCTCCGACGAGCTGCCCGACCTCGCCGTCGACCTCACGGTCAAGATCGGCGACGTCGAGCGGGAGTTCACGCTCTACGACCCGGACCAGGACGGCGAGCCACCCGCCGGAGTCACCGAGCTGGCGCTCCTCCTGGAGCGGAAACTGCGCGCCCTGCCCGACGCCCCCGGCAGGCGGGCCTTCGCGGGCGCGGAGGTGACCGCGTTCGGCGACCGGCTCCAGGTCGTCGCCGGCTCGACCGACCCCGAGGACACGGTGCGTTTCGTCGGCGAGTGCGCCAACGACCTCGGCCTGGAGGCGTCGGTCAACCCGCCCGTGTTCCCGCTGTGCGGCGGCGTGGACGGGGACCCGCCGGGGCCGCGCGATCTCATCGGCAGCGAAGCCCGCAAGACTGGCCTCCAGGCGCTGCGCGGCGTCGATGACGTCAACCTGCTCTCGCTGCCGGAGCTGGCGGCGTACGAGTCCACTGAGGACATGGTCACCGTCATCTCGGCGGCCCAGAGGCTGTGCCAGGAGCGGCGGATCTTCCTGCTGGTCGACTCCCCCGCGGCCTGGGTCAGCGCCGACACCGCGCGCGCCGGCCTCGCCGCCTTCGACCGGGTCCGCTCGCACCACGCGGCGCTGTACTTCCCGCACCTCCAGCTGACCGATCCGCTCACCGGCCGACTCCGGGCCTTCCCGCCGTCCGGCGCGGTCGCGGGGGTCATCGCCCGCACGGACGCCGAGCGGGGCGTGTGGAAGGCACCCGCGGGAACCGAGGCCCGGCTGGCCGGGGTGCGGTCGCTGACCGTCCGACTGACCGACCGCGAGAGCGGGTTGCTCAACCCGCTGGGCGTGAACGTGCTGCGCATCTTCCCGGCGGTGGGCCCGGTGGTGTGGGGCGCCCGCACCTTGGAGGGCTCGGACGCGCTGGAGAGCGAGTGGAAGTACGTGCCGGTGCGCAGGCTCGCGCTGCACGTGGAGGAGAGCCTGTACCGGGGGCTGCAGTGGGTGGTCTTCGAGCCCAACAACGAGCAGCTGTGGCAGCAGATCCGGCTCAACGCCTCGGCGTATCTGCACACCCTGTTCCGGCAGGGGGCGTTCGCGGGCGGCACTCCGCGCGAGGCGTACTTCGTCAAGTGCGACCGGGACACCACCACCGAGGCCGACGTCGAGGCGGGTGTGGTCAACGTCCTGGTCGGCATCGCGCCGGTCAGGCCGGCGGAGTTCGTGATCGTCAGGATCCGGCAGATGGCCGGGCAGTTCGAACTCCAGGGCTCGTGAGCAGGCCCGTAAGGCCCCGAAGGCACCCGCAGGCCCCGAAGGAACCGAAGGAATCCGATGGCTGAGTTTCAGGTCAACGCCCATCGCTTCGACCCGTACAAGAACTTCAAGTTCCTGGTTCTCTGGGACGGTCGTACGGTCGCGGGCATCAGCAAGATCAGTCCGCTGAAGCGCACCACCGAGGTGGTCAAGCACCGGCACGGCGGGGACCCCAGCTCCCCGCGCAAGTCCCCGGGCCGCTCCGAGTTCGAGGGGGTGACCCTGGAGCGCGGCGTCACCCACGACCCCGAGTTCGACCGCTGGGCCAACAAGGTCTGGCAGGTGGGCGCCGGCCTCGGCTCCGAGGTCTCGCTCGCGGACTTCCGCAAGGACATCGTGGTGCAGGTGCTCAACGAGGCCGGGCAGGTAGCCGTTTCGCACAAGCTCTACCGCGCCTGGCCGAGCGAGTACCAGGTGCTGGGCGAACTGGACGCCAACGCCAACGCGGTCGCGATCCAGAGCCTCAAGCTCGAGTGCGAGGGTTGGGAGCGGGACTACGAGGTGCCGGAGCCGACCGAGCCGTCGTTCACCCACCCGGCGTGAGGGGTGGGGCCCGTGGAACTGCTGGCCACCTGGGAGGCCGGGCTGGCCCTCCACGGCTCCGGCCGCGCCCTGCTGCTGCACCGGGTGGCCCGTCCGGAGGCCGGCACCGACGACGAGCTGCTGGCGGTGCCGGTCGGCGAGCGGGAGGCGGACCTGTTCGCGCTGCGCCGCGCGCTGTTCGGCGAGCGGATGCAGGTGCGGACCGAGTGCGGGGCGTGCGGCGAGGCGATGGAGTTCGACCTCGACGCACGCGAACTCGGGGTGCGTACGGTGCCGTCGGAGGGGCCGCTGCGGGTGACGGAGGGCGAGTGGACGGTCGAGTTCCGGCTGCCCACCGCCGCCGACCTGGCGGCGGTCGCCGCCGCGACCGACGAACCCGCGGCCGACAAGCCCTTGGCCCTCGGCCCCTCGGCCCTCGAACCCTTGGCCCATGAACCCTCGGTCCTCGGCTCGGCTTCCCCGGCCGACGACGCCCGGCGGCGCCTGGTCGCCCGCTGCACGCTCTCGGCGGTACGGGCCGGGAAGCCGGTTCCGGCGCAGGCGCTCGGCGAGCTGCCCGAGCCGGTGCTGCGGCGGCTCGCCGAGGCCGCGGAACAGGCCGATCCCACGGCCGAGGTGACGCTCGACGTGCGGTGCCCCGACTGCGGCAAGGCCACCCCGGCCGAGCTGGACATCACCACCTACCTGTGGACCGAACTGGACGCCTGGGCGCGGGACCTGCTGCTCGACGTCCACCTGCTGGCCGGCGCCTACGGCTGGAGCGAACCGGAGGTCCTGGCGCTCAGCCCGCTGCGGCGCCGCTACTACCTGGAGCTGTGCGCTGATGCCTGACTACTTCGACCGGCTGGTGGCCCGGCACATCCAGCCCGTCCGGGCTCGCGCGGGCGGCGGCGAGGGGCGGGCGCTCGTACGGCCACGGCTGCCTGGGCCGTACGAGCGGGTCGAGGCGCTGCGTACCGGGGAGCCCCTGCCGGAGGAGCCCGCGCCGCTTCTCCCCACGGCACTGCCCCGACCGGCCGCGGGGGAAGGCCTGTTGGTACGGCGAGAGCGCGAGGTCAGGACCGATCGGCACACAGTGGTCCGCGGCGAGGTCCCGGCGCCGCGGAGCGAGGGGGAGCCGCGGGTGGCCGCGGCCCCGCGGGCCACGGCTCCGCCGCTGCGACCGGCCGCGCCGGTGGCGCCGCCGCGCTCCCTCCGGTCGGACGGGGCGCGCCGGGAGCGGCGGAGCGCGGAGCGCACGGCGGATGGGCCGGGCCCGCGTACCACGCCAACCGCCCCCGTCGCTCCGGCCGTTGGCCCCACTCCCCCGGCGGCCGCCCCGCTGCGGCCGCGCGGTGCGGACTCGGCCGTGGCGCGGGGGCCGGCGCGCGGTGCGGTGG
>NZ_LIQY01000344.1 GCF_001418495.1 Streptomyces pathocidini
GTCCGCGGCGCGCCGCGGACCTGGCCGGACTGTCAGCGGCTTGAGGCAGGTGCTGTCAGCGGCCCTGCGCGGCCTTGACGTTGTCGCCGAACGTCCAGTTCTTGGCGCCGTCCCAGTTGATCGACCAGGTCATGAGCCCCTTCAGGCTGCCGCCGTACGAGTTCCAGGCCTGCGTCACCAGGTTCGGCGCCATGTAGCCACCCCCGGCCCCCGATTGGGCGGGCAGACCCGGGACCTGCTTGTCGTAGGGAACCCTGATCGTGGTGCCCTGGACGGTCAGACCCTTGTCGAGGCAGTTCGTCTGCGCGGTGAACCCCTCGACCGTCCCCGCGGAGTACGAGTCGCCCGCGCACCCGTACATGTTGCCGTTGTAGTACTGCATGTTCAGCCACCAGAGCCGGCCGTTGTCAGCGTACTTCTTCACGATGGGCAGATACGCGCCCCAGATCGAGCCGTAGGTCACGCTGCCCCCGGTGACGTAGGCCGTCTCGGGGGCCATCGTCAGGCCGAAGTTGGCCGGCATCTGGGCGAGGACGCCGTCGATGATGCGGATCAGGTTGGCCTGCGAGGCCGACAGCTGGCTGATGGTGCCGCTGCCGACGAGGCCGGTCTCGATGTCGATGTCGATCCCGTCGAAGTTGTACTGCTTCAGGATCGGCACGATCGTGGCGACGAACCGGTCGGCCACGGCGCTGGAGCTGAGGTCGATCCCGGCCGCCGCCCCGCCGATGGACATCAGGACCGTGAGCCCGTCGGCCTTGGCCTGGCACATCTCGGCCGGGGTCGGGACCTTCACGGTCGGTTCCATCCCGTCCTCCCAGAGGACGGTGCCGTCGGAGCGGATGACGGGGAAGGCCGTGTTGACGACGTTGTAGCCGTGCTGGCGGATGCGGGAGTCGGTGATCGGTGTCCAGCCGAACGGCGGGTGCACCCCGTTCGCCGCGCCGTCCCAGTTCTCCCAGTAGCCCTGGAGAACCTTGCCCGAGGGCCTCGACTTCACCGCACAGGTCTCGGCCGCGGGGGCGGCGGAGGCGGGGGGTGCGGAAGCGGCGGGTGCGGCGCTGGGCGCCGCGGCGGCCAGCAGCGGCGCGACGAGCACCGTCGCCAGACCGACCTTCAGCAGACGGGACATCCGACCGGTCACGCTGGGCTCCCTTCGCGATGGGACGGGGCGTGACGGAACGGTAGATTGGTCCATACCAACAGTCAAGAGGGTTATGCGGATGGGTAATTGAGAGTGCGGGCCCTGTTTTCCCGGCCCTTCGCCGGCAGAGCCAGTAGCTCGGCGGTGCTGTGCTACCGGCCGGTCCGACGATTGTCGGTGGCGGTGGTTACTGTGGCAGGTGACCAGGTGGTGAGACGGGTGAAGGGGGCGCTGTGGAAGCCGAGTTGGCGACCTGGCCGCTACGGGAGCGACGACTCTGGTGTCGCTCATGGTGTCGGACTCCTGGGCCGGGGCCAAGGCCGGACTGGCGCGCTTCTTCGCGCGCGGGGGCGAGGAGGCCGCCGCTGCCGGTGAACTCGACGCCTGCCGCGCGGAGCTGGTGACGGCGCTGGACGCGGGGGAGGAGGCCTTCGCCGAGGACGTGGCGGCGGAGTGGCGGCCGCGGCTGCGCCGCCTGCTCCGGTCCGACCCTGCCGCGGTCGATGAGCTGCGCTCGCTCATGGCGGAGCTGGATCCCGAGGGAGCGGCGGAACCCGGCGGCGGTGCTGTGCACAACAGCATCAGCGGCGGCACGGTGAACGGCCCGGTCGTCCAGGGCCGGACTTCCACGGGCCGACCTTCCACCTGCCGAAGGAGCAGCGGTGACCGCCGTCGGCCCGCCCGGTGGGTACGGGGGCGCGCGGCCGCCTTCCGTCGCCAACCACCTGTCCGGGCACGCCGGCGGCCCGGTCGTCCAGGCGGGGCGGATCCACGGCGGGATCGCGTACAACTACCACCTCCCGCCGCCGGTGCCGGACGACGTGCCCGACCAGGTCCCGGCCGTGCGGCGGTTCACCAACCGGACCAAGGACCTCTCGGCCCTGGACAGCTGGCTCGCGCGGTACGCGGCGGATGCCCCCGGCATCGGCGTGCTCAGCGGGCTGCCCGGCGTGGGCAAGACGGCCATGGCCTGCCGATGGGCCGGGCTGGCGCGGGAGCGGTTCCCGGACGGCCAGATCTACGTCGACTTCGCCTCCTTGCGCGACCGGGCGGGCAGTGACGTCTCCGAGGCCGTGGGCATGTGCCTGAGAGCCCTGGGAGTGAGCGACCAGTACCTTCCGGGCAGCCTCGCCGAGCGGGTGGGCTGGTACCGCACGCGGTCGGCCGGGCGGCGCATGCTGCTCGTGCTGGACGACGTGACCGAACCGGCCCAGGTGACCGCCCCGGTCCCCAAGGGGCGAGGCAGCGCCGTACTGGTCACCAGCCATCGGGACCTGAGCGAACTCGCCCTGGACCAAGCCGAGTTCCTGCGTCTCGAACCGCTGGACCGGGACAGCGCCCCCGCCTCCCGCCCCGCCGCCGAGCAGGGCGCCGACGGGGAAGTGTGGCCGCTGGCCGAGGCGTTCACGGTCCTCTTCCTGCACCACCGGCACCTCGGCGACTGGAAGGAGTCGCTGGAGCTGGGGGCGGCCGCGGCCGCGCGGGCGGGCGAGCCCGCCGCCGAGGCGCGCCTGCTCAGCCTGCTGTCCCGTCTGCTCCTGGACCTCGGCGAGGACGACCGGGCCCGCGAGGAACTCCAGACGGCGGTCGCCCGCGCCGACGCCTCGGGGCATCCCGTCCTCCGCGCTTCCGTACGGGAGTTCCTCGGCCGGTACTGGGACCGCGCCGATCCCGCTCGCGCCATCGCGGTCCACCGGGAGGCACTCGACCTCAACACCGCGGCCGGGGAGCGGCGCGGCGCCGCCATCGCGGCCTACTTCCTGGGCGCCGCCCAGGACGCGGCCGGTGACCACACAACAGCCCTGGCCACGCTGCGCGGAGCCCGCGGCGAACTGCTCGAACTCGGCGACGCCCGCATGGCCGCCCGCGCGGCGGCCGCCATCGGCCTCGCCCACGGCCATCTGGACGAGCCGAGCGCCGCGCGTGACGAACTGCGCGAAGCGGTACGGGTGCTGCGCGAGCAGGACGCACACCACTACGAGGCCCAGGCCCTGGTCGTGCTGGCCGACCTCGCGCCGCGCACGGGCGAGGGCCCCGCCACCGTCAGGGAGTACCTGGCGAGAGCCGTCGAGATCCATGAGGAGGGTGGCAGCCCAGCGGCCGAGGCCCTGCGGGAGCGGCTCAACCGCCTTGAGGAGACGCCGGATTGAGAGATCCCAACCTGCCCCACAACCCCCTGAAACGCGCCACACCTTCGCGCCGTTGACGCCCCCACCGTAAGCCAGCCCGCTACCCGTGCCCCGCCGGGCCCTGCCCGGCGGCGACTCCGACAGCACACCGCCCCGACAGCACACCGCCCCGACCGGAATCGATCCGGCCGGGGCGACGCGGTGGGAAACCCGGCAAAAACTGACGAGTTGTCAGTCCTGCTGGGCGCCCTTCGGGAGTTGGCGGAGCTTCATCGACGTCTTGGTGCCGAACGCCCAGTCGAGCATCTTCTTGGCGTCCGGGTACCGGTTGCTGTCGTTGAGGATCACGCCCACGACCGTGCGGCTGCCCCGCTTGGCCGCGAACAGCAGGCACGGGCCCGCGGCGGTGCCGGTCCCGGTCTTGATGCCGATCGCGCCGCTGTAGGAGCCCAGCAGCTTGTTCGTGTTGTACCAGGTGTACGTGCGCCCGTTGGTGGCCTTCTGCTTCGTGCTCGCCGCCTTGACGACCGTGGCGAAGGACTTGTTGGCGATGGCGTGGCGGGCCAGCCTCGCCAGGTCGTGCGGCGTCGAGACGTTCTTGCCGCCCTGCGAGATGCCGTCGAACGAGTCGAAGTCGGTCTTCGACATGCCCAGCGCGTCGGCCTTCTTGTTCATCTTGGAGATGAACGACTTGGTCCGCGCGCTCGCCGTGCTGCCGGTGCCGAAGGTGTCCGCGAGCGCGTACGCCGCGTCGCACCCGGAGGGCAGCAGCAGCCCGTACAGCAGCTGCCGGACGGTGAGCTTGTCGCCCGTCTTGAGGTCGGCCGTGCTCGCGCCGTTCTTGGCGACGTAGTCGCGGTAGGCCTTCTTGACGGTGACCTTCCTGTCGAGGTTCACCCCCTTGGTGTCCAGCACCACCACCGCGGTCATCACCTTGGTCGTGCTGGCCATCTGGCGCTTGGTCTCACCGCTCTTGTTCCACAGCCCCTTGTTGGAGCCGCTGTCGAGCAGATAGGCGCCCTTGGCGGTCACGCCGGACGGGCCGCTCGCGGCCTGCGCCACGCTCGCCGGCGCCAGGACCGACAGGGCGGCCGCCGAGGCGACGACCGCCGCTCCCCACCGGCGGACAGGTATTTGTCCGTCTTTCAATCCATACTCCGTTCCTCGTGTGCGAATCGGACAGTGCATCTTCGCACTGCGCGGCACACGGGAACTGCGGGGCCTGTGCAGTCAAATGCCGGTAAAAGAAAGGTGGTTTGGAGGTCAACCTTCGGCGGTCAACGCTCAGGGTGCGCCCCGGTGACCCAGGCGAAGGCGGCCTCGGCGTCGAACTCGCCCTGCCCGCCCGCGTACAGGAGCCCGGCGGTGGCGAACGCCGGGTCGCCGGCGGTCGCTGAGACATACGGGATGCCGATGCAGCGCATCCCCGCGCGGTGCGCCGCCTCGGCACCGGGCGCCGAGTCCTCCAGCACTACGCAGTCCGTCGGCGCCGAGCCCAGCCGCCGGGCCGCCTCCAGGAACACGTCCGGCTCCGGCTTGCCGCGCGGGACCTCCTCGGCCGAGACGACCGTCCGCATCACCGAGCCCAGCCCGGTCGCCCCGAGCACCGCCTCGATCGCGGCCCGGGACGAGCCCGACGCGACGGCCATGGGCACCCCGGCCGCGTGCAGAGCCGCCACGAACTTCCGCATCCGCGGGAACACCTCGGTCGCCGCCGCGGCCAGCTCCAGGTAGAGCCGGTTCTTCCCGGCCAGCAGCTCGTCCACCGGCGCGTCGATCCCGTACTCCTGGCTGAGCATCTCCAGCGTCTCGCGCGTGCCGATCCCGATGAACCGCTCGTGCTGCTCCCAGGGGAAGTCGGCGACGCCGTACCGCGCGAGCAGCCGGCGCGCGGCCTCGTGGTAGTTCGGTTCGCTGTCGACCAGCGTGCCGTCGAGGTCGAAGATCACGGAAGGGGGGTTCGTGCCGCTCATGCCCACCAGCATGCAAGACGCGTCTCCGGCGGCTGCCGGCGGGTCCCGCGCGACGCTCCGGGACCGGTCGGCGGGCCACCGGAATCGGCAGCCGATACGCGCCGTCGTCCGGCGCACGGGGCCGACCGGCACACCACCGGCAGCGGGCACACGGCAGTCAGCAGGCACACGTCGGTCAGCGGCCCGGCCCCGCCGCCCGCCCCACCGCCTCGATCAGCGGCAGCATCCGGTGCGGTACGCGCTCCCGCAGCGCCACCTCCGTACGCGTCCGCACCACGCCCGGCAGTTGGATGAGCCGCTGGATGACGTCCTCCAGGTGGGCGTTGTCGCGTGCCACGACACGGGTCATCAGGTCTCCGCCGCCGGTGATCGAGAACGCCTCGATGATCTCCGGCACCTCCGCGATCGCGTCCCCCACGTCGTCCAGATGGCCCTGGGTGACCTCGATGTGCACGAAGGCCAGGACGGGGTGGCCGAGCGCGGCAGGGGACAGGCGCGGGCCCGAGCCGGTGATGACGCCCGTACGCTCCAGCCGGTCCAGCCGCGCCTGGAGGGTGCCGCGCGCGATGCCGAGGATGCGGGCGTACTCGCGCACGCTGGTGCGCGGCTGCTCCAGCAGCAGCCGCAGGATCCTGGCGTCCAGCGCGTCGACCGCAGCCATGGCCGACTCCCTTCCACGGAGGCTGCCGACTGTACCCATGGCACAGCCGAACCGGGCAGATCGCGCGATCCGGCCCGACGGCACGGCGGCCGGCCCGCTATCCGGCCCGGTACGGCAACGCGCCCGCCCGTCTCAGGACGAGCCCCGCGGCGGGGCTGAGGCGGTGCGGCCGGAGGTCCCGCCGGAGTTTCCCGAGGAGGCCGTCGGCCGTACCGGACTGGATGAGGGGGTAGTCGTCGAGGAACTTCTGCCAGGCGGCACAGGCCGCGTCGATCTGTCCGAGGCTCAGGAGAGCGGTCGCGAGTTGGGCCTGGGTCAGCGCCCTGGACCGCAGCTCCCGGCCCGGTCTGAGAGACAGCGAGGTTTCCAGGGCCCGTACGGCGGCTCGCTGGTCTCCCAATCCCCGGAGCGCCATGGCCTGCTGATACGCGAAGGCGCTCAGCGGATACGAGCCGAACGGCCCCGGGGCGCTCTCGGCCGTGGTGGCCAGCTGTTCCGCGTCGTGGAGCGAGGCCAGGGCGCGGGCCCGGTCGCCGTCATGGGCCTGGGCCACCGCGAGTTGGGCCAGGGCGAAGGCCTGCACTGAGGCGGGGGCCGTGCCGCCGACACGTACGGCCTGCTCGGCGAGGCGCAGCGCGGCCCGACGATGGCCGAGGTCATGGGCCTGCGTGCTCATGAGGCGGAGGGCGATGGCCGTGGTGGCCCGGTCGTTCGCCTCGGCCGCCAGCCGCAGCGAGAGCCGGAGGTAGCGCTGTGCGAGGCCCTGGGCCCGGATGTCCGTGTGCATACGGGAGATGAGCAGGGTCAGGCGCGCGGTGTTGATCAGCAGGCCGTCGCGGACCGCGGGAGCGCAGGGCGCGCGCAGCCACGCCGAGACGCTCTCGGCGAGCAGCGTCGCGAGGGCCCTGCGGCCCTGCTCCCCTCCCAGGCAGTCGACGAACGGCGCGAAAGCGCTGACCGCCGAGTCCAGCAGCAGGACATGGGAGCGGCCTACCCGCTCTTCGCCGTTCCCGCAGGGCTGCCTCGCTCCCCAGGGGATGCCGACGCGTTCGGTGTCCGCGAGGCGGAAAGGGGTGTGCCTCAGGGCGCGGGTGCGGGCGGGATCCAGCTCCGCCGAGGAGACCTCCGCGAGACGGTGCGCCGCGCACCCGCAGCCGCGTGCGGCCGCCGCCGGGTCCGGGACGGAGGGATCCGGGGCCAGCCCCAGCATGGCCGCCGTGACGGGCCGCGACAGCCGCCGGGAGAGCGCCTCCTCGATCAGGGCCACGCTCTCGGGGCGTGGCCGGACTCCGGCGAGCCAGTGCGAGACGGACGTACGGTCGTACTCGAGGCGGACGCCGGTTTCTCTGCCCAGCAGGTTGACGTTTCTGGCCAGGGATTCCTGGGTCCAGCCCGCCTCGGCTAGCAGGGATCGCAGGGCCTGGTTGGGGAGTCGGCGCGCGGGCATGGGACCTCGCCCAGGGGAGGGGATGGTGCGGTGCCCGCCTCGGGGCCGGAGGTCACCGGGGCCGCCGGCCCCAGACCGACAGCATGAGGAAGGGCACGTCAGTGAACTTCCCGCTGTCCAGCAGCTCCATGCTCTCGGGCCAGTCCCGGGGTTCGAGCATCCCCAGCTCCAGCAGGGCCGGTTCGATGTGTTCTATGGAGATCCGCCAGAACGCGTTGCAGTTTCCGCCGACCCCCACCTGGCCCGGGGTGGCGTCGAGTCCGATGTCCTCCAGGCCGGCCTCAGCGAACAGCCTGGGCAGGGCCTGGGCCCAGTGGAGGTCGGCGCCCATCTTGGTGGCGGCCAGTTCGACCAGGGCGCGGAGGCAGCGGTCGTGGCCGTTGCGGCGCTCGCCGATCGCCGAGTCCAGCGTGATGACCCCGTCCACGCACAGCCAGCCGCCCGGGGCGACCCAACTCGCCATTCTGCCGAGGACTTCCTCACGGCTCGGCAGGTGTTCGAGCAGGGCCCGGGTGTGTACGAGGTCGAACGAGCCCTCCGGGAAGCTCTCGTGCACGACGTCGTGGCGCAGCACGGTCAGGTTCGGGATGTCCCGGCGCAGCAGGCTGGTGTCGATGTCCGTCACGACGACTTCCCCGGGGGCGCACGCGGAGGCCAGCCACTCGGCGATGCCTCCGGCGCCACCGCCCAGCTCAAGGCAGCGCCAGCCCGAGCGCAGGCCGCGGGCGGTGATGGCGGCCCGGGTGGCGGGATCGCCGAAGGCCTCCAGGGCCTGCAGCCGGCGGTGTTCGAGGGGTAGCTGGTGGTTCAGGAGCCCGGCTCCGTAGGAGCTCTCGGGCCGCTTCTTCTCTTCGGGTGCTGTTGGCATGGTGGCCCCCTGACGCCCGCCCCGCGCGAGCACGTTCTACGCGAGCACGTTCTAGGGAGGCTAGCGGCCGCCGTGCGCCGGGATGAGCGCCGTTCAACACGTTCAACATGCCCGGGTACGGATGCCCGTCGGTGGTCCATTGGCCTGCTGATGGGCGTCCTGTGGCTGCTGGACCAGTGCCAATGGACCAGTCGAAAAGGGGATCGGTTGTGCCATTGGTGGCGGGGATGATGTCATGAACCGTCGATGGCGCTGCGGGATCCGCGGCGCCCTTTTCATGTGCTGACTCATGTGCCTGTGTGCGCTGCCTCGCGCGCCGGTCGAGAAGCCGATCGGGGAAGCCGACCAGGAGAGGGCGGAAGTGCTGAAGCGGATGTTCGCGTTCCCGGACCCGGGGCTGCTGCGGTTGCGGGTCTCCGTGCGCGCCGTCATCGGTGTCGCCGCGGCCGTCGCCTGCGCCGAGCTGTCCGGTCTCTCGCTGCCCGCCTCGATCACCGGTGGCCTCGCGGCCCTGCTCGCGCTCTTCACGGTCGGCGACCCCACGGTCCGCCGCCAGGCGGTCACGACCGCCCTGCTCCCGGTCACCGGACTCCCGGTGCTCGCCCTGGCCACCGCGCTGCACGGGCTGCCGCCGCTGCGCGACGTGGCGTTCCTCGCCGTCGTCTTCTGCGGCGTCTACGCCAGGCGCTGGGGGCCGCGCGGGCAGGCGCTCGGCATCTTCGCGTTCATGATGTTCTTCGCGACGCAGTTCCTGCACGCCGTCCCCGCCCAGCTCCCCGCGCTGTTCGCAGCCGTGCTGATGGGGCTCGCCGCCTCCTCCGCGGTGCGGTTCGGCGCGTGGTGCATCGAGCGGCGCACCCCGCCGCC
>NZ_LIQY01000345.1 GCF_001418495.1 Streptomyces pathocidini
CCCCACCCGGCGGACCGGCCTGAGGGGGATCGGGCCGGTCCGCCGGGTGGGGTGGGTGGTGCGATGAGTCGCCAGACGGGCCTGAACTTGGGCCTGGGGCTGGACTTGGGCCTGGACATGGACCTGGGCCTGCGCCCGGGCTCAGACCCAGACCCAGACCTGGGGCTGAGCCCGGGCCTGGGCCAGGTCCAGGGCCTCAGCCGAACTGCTGCTCCAGGTCCTTGAGCTTCTGCTCCAGGGAGTCGAGCCGGGGGATCGAGGTGGTGTCGTCCTCGGCGGTCAGGTCGACGGTGCGGGGGGAGCCGGCGCCGCCGTGGCCGTCGGTCTTCCGGTCGGTTCTGCTGCCCGAGTCGTCGTCCCCGTGGGCCACGGCCTGGAGCGCCGGGCGGGGCGAACGGGCGGCCGCGGTGCCGACCGTCTTCTCCAACGGCGCGTTCTCGGCGGCGGTTTGGGCGGATGGTGCGGGCAGCATCGCCGCCTCCACCTGCCGGCCGCCGCCCCGGCCCCAGGACCGCTGCTGCCGGCTGAGCGCCTTGAGCTGGGCCCGCTCGCGCTTCTCCTGATCGCGCCTGCGCGTCCGCTCCTCCTCCTTGCGCCGCTTCTCGTCGCGCACCTCGTCGACGGCCTCGTCCAGCGTCCGTACGCCCTCAAGCAGCATCAGCGACCACGCGCCGAACGTCTCACGCGGCGCCCGCAGCCAGCGGACGACGCGGATCTGCGGCAGCGGACGCGGTACGAGCCCCTGCTCGCGCAGCGCCGCCCTGCGGGTCTGCTTCAGCGCGCGGTCGAAGAGCACCGCCGCCGAGAGGGACATCCCGGCGAAGAAGTGCGGGGCGCCCGCGTGGTCCAACCCGCGGGGCGCGTGTACCCAGTTGAACCAGGCGGCCGCGCCCGCGAACGTCCACACCAGCATGCGCGAGCCGAGCGCCGCGTCACCGTGGCTGGCCTCGCGCACCGCGAGCACGGAACAGAACATCGCCGCGCCGTCGAGGCCGAAGGGGACCAGGTACTCCCAGCCGCCGGAGAGGTTGAGGTTCTGCCGGCCGAAGCCGACGAGCCCGTGGAAGGAGAGCGCGGCGGCCACGGCCGCGCAGCAGAACAGCAGCACGTAGGAGAGGGAGCCGTACAGGGCCTCCTTGCGCCGCCTGCGCTCCTCGCCGCGCTCCCAGGAGTCCTGCTGCTGGGCTTCCTTCGCGGCGGCGCGGCGGCCGAGCGTGACGACCACCACCGCGACCAGCAAGCCGACGAGCAACACCCCGCCCGGAAGCAGCCAGTTCAGCGATATGTCGGTAACTCTCATCAGTGCCCCTTGCCTCGCTTGCGTCACGCACTGCCACACGTCGAGTGCTTTCGGCAACTCAACGGGGCCATCTTGGCGGAAACGGACGTTGCGTCAGGGGGTTTCGAGCCAAGACGTACGCGTTGGAGGCGCGGGGCATTCGATGGGGGCGCTTCGCGTCGAACTCGGATGCTAGCAAAGGGAGTTAAGTTCGGCTGCCGATCACCCGAAAGGGTGATTTTGTTGTGAGGGGAGCGGGAGGCGGGGCGGATTGTGCAAGTCGATGTCGCGGCCTCGCGGGCGCATGTTGAGTTCGGCTCCGCTGGACCGCGCCGCGGTGGTTGCCCGCCGTCGCGGGGGCAGGAACCTGGGGCGTGACGTCCGGTGATGCCGAACTCGCAGTAGCCCCCCAGGGGGCTGGCCTGGGGGTCCGTTGGGTGTGGTGTGTGTCGCGAGGGCTCAGCCGGCGGCGAGGCGGGCGACGCGGTCCGCGTCGCAGGTGCGCGGGCAGGTGACGCAGGTGTCCTCTGGGCGGAGCGTGTAGAAGAAGCAGCAGCTCGCGCGGTCGCGGGTGGGGAGCTTCTCGCCGGTCGGGCCGGTGAGTTCGCGGAACGCGGAGCCGCCGACGTACGGCGCCGTGGAACCCGGCAGGAGGCGGTCCAGTTCGGCCATCGCGCGCTGCTCCTCGCCGAGCAGGTGCCCGACGTACCAGAGCCCCTCGACGATCTCGTCCGTCGCCATGCCCCACAGCGCGCGCGGACCGCGCCGCATCCGGGACCGGAACCCGTCGAGTACGGGCCCCAGGTGTTCGGCCACCGCCTCGCGCACCTCGGTCCGCAGCGCCTCCTCGTCCGGCACCACGCGTGCGTGCGGATGTGCGGCGGCCGGGTCGTCGGGCAGGCAGGCGAAGTCCCTTACACGCGCGGTCATCCGGCCCAGGTTGCGCTGGAAGGACACCTGGCCGGTCGGCACGCGCGGCACGCGCTTGAGCAGAAACCAGGGGACGGTGATCAGCAGGCAGGCGGGCCACGCGTACCGGTGCAGTCCGAAGCTGGCGATGACGTCGGGGCGGGCCTGCTGCCCGTAGTCCCGCATAACCTGCGCGTTGTCCCAGGCGAGGAAGGCGTCGAGGGCCGGGCCCCCGGCCGCGAGCTCGGTCGCGCCGACCCAGCCGCCGCCATGCCGCGGCGGTTCCTCGGTGACCCGCAGCCCGGGGAACACCTCGGCGAGCCGGGCATAGGCCGCGGCTACGGGCGAGGTGTCGAGGGCCGCTTCGGGCGGGGCGACGGACATGCCGGGACCACCGAATCGCTCTGATCGTTTGCAGGTAAGCCTTACCTTACCCGATGCCGTCGAGGTTTGAACTACGGCGGGGGCCGCCTATGGTGCTGTGGTTGCGGTGAACGTCAGGAGGGCGGATGGGCCCCATGGAACAGGTGCCCGCGGAGCGGGGCGGTCCGGGTACGGTCGCGCCGCGCCTGCGGAGCCGTGTGCCGATGCAGGAGGGGCGGGGGCCGGTAGGTGGCCCGTCCGTCGGCGAGGTGCTGGCCGACCGCACGCCCGAGGCGGGGTCGGCAACGTTGTCATCGCTACTGTCCGCGCCGCCGCACAAGCTTCCGCAGCGCTATTCCGTACGCGGTCAGGTCCTCGACGCGCTGCGCGCGGCACTGGTGAGTGGCGAGCTGGTGCCGGGCGAGGTGTACTCCGCGCCGGGGCTCGCCGGGCGGTACGGGGTCTCGGCGACGCCCGTCCGCGAGGCGATGCAGCAGCTGGCCTGCGAGGGCGCGGTCGAGGTCGTACCGAACCGGGGCTTCCGGGTGGCCCGGCGCACCGCCCGCGATCTCGCCGAACTGGCCGAGATCCGGGCGCTGATCGAGGTCCCGGTGATGCTCGACCTGGCCCGCACCGTGGACCCGGACGTCTGGGAGGACCTCAGGCCGCTGGCCGCGGAGGCGGCCGCTGCGGCGGCGGGCGGGGACCGGGTCGGCTACGCCGAGTCCGACCGGGCGTTCCACCGCGCCCTGCTCTCCCTCACCGGCAACCGCCAACTCGCACTGCTGGGAGACGACTTGCACCGCCGGGCCCAGGGCCCCGTCGGCGACGTCCCGGCGGCCTGCCCCGCCGACCTCCTCGCGGACGCGGCCGAACACACGGCCCTCCTGGACGCCCTGGCCGCCCAGGACTTGGCGGTCGTGGAGCAACTGGTACGCGAACACTTCACCGGCGCGCGCGGCTGACTCTTACGGAGTCCCGCCGTCGGATGCATCTACGCGAACACGAGGCGCTTGCCTGATGCATGCGGCTGACTCTTCTGAGGCCCGGCTGTCCGGTGCACCTACGCGTGGGGCGCGTGGCTGACTCTCGGGGTCCGGCTGCCGGTGCATCTACGCGAATGCGAGGCGCTTGCCTGACGTATGCCGGCTGGCTCTTGTTGGGTCCGGTTGTCCGGTGCGCCTATGCGTGGGGCGTGTGGCTGACCTCACAGGGTCCCGCTGTCGGATGCATTTACGTGAACACGAGGCGCTTCCCTGGCGTACGCGGCTGACTCTTGTGAGTTCCGGCTGTGCGGTGCATCTCGCGGATCCGGCTGTCTCGTCGGCCGAGGGGCTGGTGGGCCAGGTGGGGCTGGTGTTCATGCTTGCTGTGTTCGGGCGTAGTGGCGGCGGGCGCGGTCGCGGTTTCCGCAGTCACCCGAGCTGCACCAGCGGCGCGTACGACCGCGGGTGCGGTCGAGGAACATCAAGCCGCACCCGGGGCCCTCGCATTGCCGGATCCTGAGGGCCTGCTGGCTTGTCAGCAACTCCTCGGCCAGGAGCGTGAGTCGGTGGCGGAGCCCGTCCAGAGTGCGGGCCCTCTCGTGGGACCAGCTCAACGGGAGCGACCCCGCGTAGTCGGTGTGGCGGCGGGCGTCCAGTGACAGCTGGTGAAAGGCGCAGAGGTCGGAGGCGAATGGTTCGCGAGCGCGGGCCGCTGCCTCAAGGAGGCCGTACACGATCTTACGCAGATGGTGCACCTGCCCCAGCGCCTCTGCCGCGTCCTGCGGGGCGGCAGAGGCCCATTCCCGTAGGGCCCTGGCCTCCGCCGTGTCGATGACGTCGGCGGCCTCGGCCCAGGACATCAAGGCCGTCGGGTCGTAGCCGATGAGATCGGTGGTGTGGTCGGCCGAGCGTCGCCACCAGACCGTGTTCACCAGGTCGACAGCAGGGTGGCCCCCGATCAGTGGCCGTGCCCGCACATCCCAGCCCATCATGCTCCTCCCCGATCCCCTCTCCTTTTTTCTAACGAGCATGATGCTGCTTGGTTGTTGGAAGTCGAAGCACGGTGGGAGGTCCGCGGCCAACGGGCCTGGCCGGCTACGCCGCGGGGGTCTGGGGGAGTTGGTCGGCCAGCCAGGTGGGGAGGCCTCCCAAGAGGCGGAAGAGGCGGGTGGCTTCGATGCGCAGGCGGGTGGCTTCCGGTTCCGGTTCGGCTCCGGCGAGGGCGGCGAGGGCCGGGGCCGTGCCGATGAGGTAGCCCAACTCCTCGCGGATGCGCAGGGATTCGGTAAAGCCGTGGCGGGCCTCGGCGAGTTCGCCGTCGCGGAGGGCGAGCCCGGCCAGGTGGCGCCAGGTGAACGAGCAGAGCAATAGGTCGCCTTGGGCCGTGGCGCCCGCGTGGGCGCGGCGGTAGGCGGGCAGGGCCGCCTCGGGGCTGTCCGCGAGGTGTTCGGCGATCAGGCCGCGGCGGAAGTCCAGCAGGGGGCGGCCGGGGGCCGTGGGCGCGAGGAGGGCGGCGGCGCGGCCGAGTGCCGCGCGGGCCTCGTCGGCGCGGTCGCGCACGCCGAGCACCGTCGCCGCGTACGCCAGGTGGCCGCGCTCGCAGGCCGCCGCGCCGCGCTCGTCGTCCGAGGCCGCCAGCGCCTCGGCCGCGCGCAGCGCGTCCTCGGCGTCGGCCCAGCCGGCCTCCGTGAACAGGCAGCGCTCGACCAGCAGCGCCGCGCGCTGCACCGCGATCGCGGCGTCCTCGGCGGCGTACGGGGCGAGCAGC
>NZ_LIQY01000346.1 GCF_001418495.1 Streptomyces pathocidini
GGTCTGGGGGCGGCGGGTTTTGGTCATGGGCGTTCGCGCGCCTCTTGATGCGGCCCCGCTCTGCGGGCTAGCGTGCGGAGTGACGGAAAGAAAGCGCTTGCTATTATGCGGCGCTCATCCGCAGGGGAGAGGGAGCAGCCAGATGACACGGAAGACGGTGCGGATCGCCATGAACGGCGTGACGGGCCGCATGGGTTACCGCCAGCACCTCGTACGGTCCGTCCTCGCCATCCGCGAGCAGGGCGGCCTGGACCTGGGCGACGGGACCGTGCTGTGGCCGGAGCCGGTGCTGGTCGGGCGGCGCGAGCACGCCCTGCAGGACATCGCCGAGCGCCACGGCCTGGAGCACTGGTCCACCGACCTCGACGCCGTGCTGGCGGACCCGGCCATCGACATCTACTTCGACGCCCAGGTCACCTCCGCCCGCGAGGAGGCCGTCAGGAAGGCCATCGCCGCGGGCAAGCACGTCTACTGCGAGAAGCCGACCGCCACCGGACTCGAGGGCGCCCTCGAACTCGCGGGGCTCGCCCGGGACGCCGGCATCAAGCACGGCGTCGTGCAGGACAAGCTCTTCCTTCCCGGCCTGCTCAAGCTCAAGCGGCTCATCGACGGCGGCTTCTTCGGCCGCATCCTGTCCGTGCGCGGCGAGTTCGGCTACTGGGTCTTCGAGGGCGACTGGCAGGAGGCCCAGCGCCCCTCCTGGAACTACCGCGCGGAGGACGGCGGCGGCATCGTCGTGGACATGTTCCCGCACTGGGAGTACGTGCTGCACGAGCTGTTCGGCGCCGTGAAGTCCGTGCAGGCGCACGTCACCACGCACGTCCCGACCCGCTGGGACGAGCAGGGCAAGCTCTACGACGCGACGGCCGACGACGCGGCGTACGGCATCTTCCAGCTGGAGGGCGGCGCCGTCGCCCAGATCAACTCCTCCTGGACGGTCCGGGTCAACCGCGACGAGCTGGTCGAGTTCCAGGTCGACGGAACCGAGGGCTCCGCCGTCGCCGGGTTGCGCGCCTGCCGCGTCCAGCACCGCTCCGCGACCCCCAAGCCGGTCTGGAACCCGGACATCCCGGCCACCGAGCGCTTCCGCGACCAGTGGCAGGAGGTCCCGGACAACGGCGAGTTCGACAACGGCTTCAAGGCCCAGTGGGAGCTGTTCCTGCGCCACGTGGTGCTCGACGAGCCCTGGCGGTGGGACCTGTTCGCGGGCGCCCGCGGCGTCCAGCTGGCCGAACTCGGCCTCAAGTCCTCCGCCGAGGGGCGCCGCCTGGACGTACCCGAGCTCACCGCGGGAGTCTTGCTGTGATCCGCCTGCCCGGCGCCCAGGGCGAGTTGCGCGCCTATGAGCCGCGGCGCGAGCCCGGCCGGGGCGCCCAGGGGGCCGCGGCGCCGCTGACCTCCCGTACGGTCTTCTCCGCCGCGCACGTCGTCGCGGACCCGTTCGCCGACACCACGCCCGACGGGCCCGCCGCCGTTGACTGGGACGCCACGCTCGCCTTCCGCCGCCACCTGTGGTCGCACGGCCTCGGCGTCGCCGAGGCGATGGACACCGCGCAGCGCGGCATGGGCCTGGACTGGGCCGGCGCCGCCGAGCTGATCCGCCGCTCCGCGGCCGAGGCGCGCGCGGTCGGCGGCCGCGTCGCCTGCGGGGTCGGCACCGACCAACTCGCCCCGGGAGGAGCCGACCTGGCCGCCGTGCGGGCGGCGTACGAGGAGCAGCTCGCGGTCGTCGAGAGCAGCGGCGCCCAGGCCATCCTGATGGCCTCCCGCGCGCTCGCGGCCACCGCCCGCGGCCCCGAGGACTACCTCGAGGTCTACGGCCACCTGCTGCGCCAGGCCGCCGAGCCCGTCATCCTCCACTGGCTGGGCCCCATGTTCGACCCCGCGCTCGCCGGCTACTGGGGCAGCGCCGGCCTCGACGCCGCGACCGAGACCTTCCTGGAGGCCATCGCCGCGCACCCGGACAAGGTCGACGGCATCAAGGTCTCCCTGCTCGACGCCCAGCGCGAGATCGACCTCCGCCGCCGCCTGCCCGACGGCGTCCGCTGCTACACCGGCGACGACTTCAACTACCCCGAGCTGATCGCGGGCGACGACCGCGGATTCAGCCACGCCCTGCTCGGCATCTTCGACCCGCTGGGCCCGCTGGCCGCCGAGGCCGTACGGGTGCTGGACACCGGCGACTCCAAGGGGTTCCGCGAACTGCTCGACCCGACCGTCGAGTTGTCCCGGCACCTCTTCCAGACCCCGACCCGCTTCTACAAGACGGGTGTGGTCTTCCTGGCCTGGCTGGCCGGCCATCAGACGCACTTCACCATGGTCGGCGGCCTCCAGTCGGCCCGTTCCCTGCCGCACCTGGCCAGGGCGTACGAACTGGCCGACGGGCTGGGGTTGTTCCCCGACCCGGCGCTGGCCGAAACCCGTATGAAGTCCCTGCTGCACGTCCACGGGGTTGCCCAGTGAGCGAGACGACCGATATGACCGGCCTGGCGAGGCTCAGCCTCAACCAGGAGACCATCAAGCAGTGGTCGCTCCCCGAACTCGCCGAGGGGTGCGCGAAGGCGGGCGTCCGGGGCGTGGGCCTGTGGCGCGCGCCGGTCCAGGAGTACGGGCCCGAGCGCGCCGCCCGGCTCGTACGGGATGCCGGGCTGACCGTGACGAGCCTGTGCCGCGGCGGGTTCTTCACCGCGATCGACCCGGCCGCGCGGGCGGCCGCGCTCGACGACAACCGGGCGGCGCTGGACGAGGCCGCCACGCTCGGCACCGACACCCTGGTGCTGGTCTCCGGCGGCCTCCCCGAGGGCAGCCGCGACCTGGCGGGCGCGCGGGAGCGGATCGCGGACGCGCTGGGCGACTTGGCGCCGTACGCCGCCGAGCGCGGGGTGCGCCTCGCGATCGAGCCGCTGCACCCGATGTACGCCGCGGACCGCTGCGTCGTCTCGACCCTGGCCCAGGCCCTCGACCTGGCCGAGCGGTTCCCGGCGGACCGGGTGGGCGTGGTCGTGGACACGTACCACCTGTGGTGGGACGACACGGTGGCCGCGCAGATCGAGCGCGCGGGGCGCGGCGGCCGGATCGCGTCCTTCCAGCTCGCGGACTGGATCACGCCGCTGCCCGAGGGCGTCCTGCTCGGCCGCGGGCAGCTCGGGGACGGCAGCGTGGACTTCCGCTGGTTCCGGGAACGGGTCGACGCGACCGGGTTCGACGGGCCCATCGAGGTCGAGATCTTCAACCCGGGACTGTGGGCGCGGGACGGGAGCGAGGTCCTCGCGGAGATCGCGGAGAGGTACCGGACCCACGTCCTCTAGGGAGCTGGCCGGGCCCGGTCCTCGGGACGGGGCCCGGGGCTCCGGAGAAGGGCCGGGCCCTAGGACCGGTCCCGCCGCCGCTCGCCGATGACCGACAGGATGACGGGGAGCAGGAGTTCGAGCGCCCGCGTCACGGCCGGCAGCGGCAGCCCGGTCAGCTCCGCCACGCTCTGCGCGGTGGGCCCGGTCAGCTTGGAGAGGACGCCGACCGGCGAACCGTCACCCACGCTCGCGGGCAGCGCGGCGACGGTCGCCCCGACCACCTCGCGGGCTCCCTCCGGTCCGGTGCCGAGCTCCCCGGCCAGCTCCTGGACGCGGTCGTCGCCGAGCTCGGCCAGCACGTCCCGCAGCAGCGCTTCGTCCCTCATGCGTCACACGCTAAGGGCCGCCTCCGACAGCGGCACGTTGAGTAACCGAAGTGAAACTTGGCGGAGGCGTGCAACCCTTCGGCACTTATGTCGGTCCTACAGGGTGTCAGGTCTCCCGTGGAGGGCCCGAGGGGGGAGTTTCCGGGAGATCTGCAGGGGGGGGACCCGAGGGGGCCCGGTCCATGACCGGGCCCCCTCGATTGCTCCGCGGCGGGGTTTTCCACAGGCCGCACGGGCTGTCGGCGACCGGCGGTACCGTCGGTCGCATGGTGCAACCGGCGGTGGTCGAAGGGGTCCTGGAGCGGATCACCTATGCCAACGAGGAGAACGGCTACACGGTCGCCCGCGTCGACACCGGGCGGGGCGGCGGCGACCTGCTGACCGTGGTCGGCTCGCTGCTGGGCGCGCAGCCGGGCGAGTCGCTGCGCATGGAGGGCCGCTGGGGCTCCCACCCGCAGTACGGGCGCCAGTTCACCGTCGAGAACTACACGACCGTGCTGCCCGCTACCGTCCAGGGCATCCGGCGCTACCTGGGCTCCGGGTTGATCAAGGGCATCGGTCCGCGCATCGCCGACCGGATCGTCGACCACTTCGGCCTCGACACCCTGGACGTCATCGAGGGGGAGCCGAAGCGGCTCATCGAGGTGCCGGGCCTGGGCCCCAAGCGCACCGGGCTCATCGGCGCCGCCTGGGAGGAGCAGAAGGCCATCAAGGAGGTCATGGTCTTCCTCCAGGGCGTCGGGGTGTCCACCTCCATCGCGGTGCGGATCTACAAGAAGTACGGCGACGCCTCGATCTCGGTGGTGCGGAACCGGCCGTACCGCCTGGCGGCCGACGTCTGGGGCATCGGCTTCCTCACCGCCGACCGGATCGCGCAGGCGGTCGGCATCCCGCACGACAGCCGGGAACGGGTCAAGGCGGGCCTGCAGTACGCCCTTTCGCAGTCCACCGACAGCGGCCACTGCTACCTGCCGGAGGAGCAGCTCATCGCGGACGCGGTGAAGCTCCTCCAGGTCGACACCGGCCTCGTCATCGACTGCCTCGGCGAACTGGCGGGTGAGGAGGAGGGCGTCGTCCGGGAGACCGTCCCCGGGCCCGAGGGAGGGGAGCCCGTCACCGCCGTCTACCTCGTCCCCTTCCACCGGGCCGAGCTCTCCCTCGCTGGTCAGCTGCTGCGGCTGCTGCGCGCCGAGGAGGACCGGCTGGCCGCCTTCCGGGACGCGGCCTGGGACAAGGCCCTGGCGTGGCTGGCGGAGCGCACGGGCGCCGACCTGGCGCCCGAGCAGCGGGACGCCGTGCGCCTGGCCCTGACCGAGCGGGTCGCGGTGCTGACGGGCGGCCCCGGCTGCGGCAAGTCCTTCACCGTGCGGTCCGTGGTGGAGCTGGCCCGGGCCAAGCGGGCCAAGGTGGTGCTGGCGGCCCCCACGGGCCGGGCAGCCAAGCGGCTGTCCGAACTCACGGGTGCGGAGGCCTCGACCGTCCACCGGCTGCTGGAGCTCAAGCCGGGCGGCGACGCGGCCTACGACCGGGACCGGCCGCTGGACGCCGACCTCGTGGTGGTCGACGAGGCCTCGATGCTCGACCTGCTGCTGGCCAACAAGCTTGTCAAGGCCGTGCCACCGGGCGCGCACCTGCTGATGGTGGGGGATGTCGACCAACTCCCGTCCGTGGGCGCGGGGGAGGTGCTGCGCGACCTGCTCGCCCCTGACAGCCCGGTGCCCGCCGTGCGGCTCACCCGGATCTTCCGCCAGGCCCAGCAGTCGGGCGTGGTGACCAATGCCCACCGCATCAACTCCGGGAACCATCCGGTCACCCAAGGGCTCCCGGACTTCTTCCTGTTCGCCGAGGAGGACACCGAGGAGGCCGGGCGGCTGACCGTCGACGTGGCGGCCCGCCGTATCCCGGCGAAGTTCGGGCTCGACCCGCGCCGTGACGTGCAGGTCCTGGCCCCCATGCACCGTGGTCCCGCCGGGGCGGGGACCCTCAACGGCCTGCTCCAGCAGGCCGTCACGCCCGCCCGGCCCGACCTGCCCGAGCGCCGGTTCGGGGGCCGGGTCTTCCGGGTGGGCGACAAGGTCACCCAGATCCGCAACAACTACGAGAAGGGGGCGAACGGCGTCTTCAACGGCACAGTCGGCGTCGTCACCGAGCTCAACCTCGTCGACCAGCGCCTCACCGTCCTGACGGACGAGGCCGAGGAGGTCCCGTACGACTTCGACGAGCTGGATGAGCTGGCGCACGCTTACGCCGTGACGATCCACCGCTCGCAGGGCAGCGAGTATCCGGCCGTAGTGATCCCCGTCACCACCGGTGCCTGGATGATGCTCCAGCGCAACCTGCTCTACACGGCGGTCACGCGGGCGAAACGCCTGGTCGTGCTGGTGGGTTCGCGCAAAGCGCTGGGCCAGGCGGTGCGCACGGTCTCGGCGGGACGGCGCTGCACGGCCCTGGACCACCGGCTTGCGGGGGCCGCGGGGAGCAATGGAAGAGCCCTGCGCGTTTCCTAATCGGGGTCGGGGGGAGCAGGATGGGGCGGCACGCGCGGCACTGCGTGCCATCCATGGGCCTTGCGGCCGACCCCGAGTGCACGGCCCCGTGCCAAATGGGGGAAGGTAGAGATAGTCAGGGCACCTCGAAGAAGAGGCACAACGTCGGTGAGGGATGACGTGAGCGACAACTCTGTAGTACTGCGGTACGGGGACGGCGAGTACACCTACCCGGTGGTCGACAGCACCGTCGGCGACAAGGGCTTCGACATCGGGAAGCTCCGTGGGCAGACCGGTCTGGTGACCCTGGACAGCGGTTACGGCAACACCGCAGCGTACAAATCGGCCGTCACCTACCTCGACGGCGAGCAGGGCATCCTGCGCTACCGCGGCTACCCGATCGAGCAGCTGGCCGAGCGCAGCTCCTTCCTCGAGACGGCGTTCCTGCTGATCAACGGCGAGCTGCCCACCGTCGACGAGCTGGCGTCGTTCCGCAACGACATCACCCAGCACACGCTGCTGCACGAGGACGTGAAGCGGTTCTACGACGGCTTCCCCCGCGACGCCCACCCGATGGCCATGCTGTCCTCCGTGGTCAGCGCGCTGTCCACGTTCTACCAGGACAGCCACAACCCGTTCGACGAGCAGCAGCGCAACCTCTCCACCGTCCGCCTGCTCGCCAAGCTGCCGACCATCGCCGCGTACGCGTACAAGAAGTCCGTCGGCCACCCCTTCGTCTACCCGCGCAACGACCTCGGCTACGTCGAGAACTTCCTGCGGATGACCTTCTCGGTGCCGGCCGCCGAGTACGACCTGGACCCGGTCGTCGTGGGTGCCCTGGACAAGCTGCTCATCCTGCACGCCGACCACGAGCAGAACTGCTCCACCTCGACCGTGCGGCTGGTCGGCTCCTCGCAGGCCAACATGTTCGCCTCCATCTCGGCGGGCATCAGCGCGCTGTGGGGCCCCCTGCACGGCGGCGCCAACCAGTCGGTGCTGGAGATGCTGGAGGGCATCCGCAGCGCCGGCGGCGACGTCGACACCTTCATCCGCAAGGTGAAGAACAAGGAAGACGGCGTGAAGCTCATGGGCTTCGGGCACCGCGTCTACAAGAACTTCGACCCCCGGGCGAAGATCATCAAGGCGGCGGCGCACGACGTCCTCTCGGCGCTCGGCAAGTCCGACGAGCTGCTCGACATCGCGCTCAAGCTCGAGGAGCACGCGCTCGCGGACGACTACTTCGTCTCCCGCAAGCTCTACCCGAACGTCGACTTCTACACCGGATTGATCTACCGGGCCATGGGCTTCCCGACCGAGATGTTCACCGTGCTCTTCGCGCTCGGCCGGCTCCCCGGCTGGATCGCCCAGTGGCACGAGATGATCAAGGAGCCGGGTTCCCGTATCGGCCGCCCGCGCCAGATCTACACCGGCGTGGTGGAGCGGGACTTCATCCCGGTCGAGCAGCGCTAACCGGGCAGCTCTGGCTGGGCAGCCAGGGCTGGGCGGCGTCGGCCGAGCAGCGGCAGTCGCGTCGGCCACCGCGCTCGCGAAAGCGGAAAGCGCCCCGCGTGATCGATCCCCCCACGGGTCGATCGGCGGGGCGCTTCCCTTTCCCGGTTCGGATTCCCCCCACGGGATCCGGCCGGGTGCTTGCAGGGCCGCGACATCTGCGGCGCGCCCGTGCGATCTGCCGGGACGCGTACGTACGGGAGGGCCGCTCAAAGCTCCCCGGGTACGTCGCCCCGGCCACGCACTACCTGGTCCGTCCCCCAAGACGGACCCGGTCTGGCCGATGCCTCACCCCGCCGGGAGTGTGGCATCGCAGGGTTAGACATGCGACCCCCCTCGATGGTTACGTTCGGGGTCGTGTGATCTGCGTCTCTCACCATAAGGGCATCAACAAGGGCAAGAGCCCCGATCGGGAGATCGGGGCTCCATCGTAAGGGTGTTGTGGTCTTTATGGGGATGGTGTGAAGCCGCGCAAGCGGAGGCTGTTCGTCACCACGAAGACCGACGAGAAGGCCATCGCGGCCCCGGCGATCATCGGGTTCAGCAGCCCGGCCGCCGCCAGCGGCAGCGCGGCGACGTTGTAGCCGAACGCCCAGAACAGGTTGCCCTTGATCGTGGCCAGGGTGCGCCGGGACAGCCGGATCGCGTCGGCCGCCACCCGCAGATCGCCCCGCACGAGCGTGAGGTCGCCCGCCTCGATGGCCGCGTCCGTGCCCGTGCCCATGGCCAGGCCCAGATCGGCGGCCGCCAGGGCGGCGGCGTCGTTGACCCCGTCGCCGACCATCGCGACCGTACGGCCCTCGGCCTGGAGCCGGTGGACGGCCGCGACCTTCTCCTCCGGCAGCACCTCGGCCAACACGGCACCGGAATCGTCCGGGCCGCCCGTGGAGATGCCGACCGCGCGGGCGACCGACTCGGCCACCGCCCGGTTGTCGCCGGTCAGCAGCACCGGGGTCAGCCCCAGGGCGCGCAGCCGCGCGATCGCCTCGGCGCTGGACTCCTTGATCGCGTCGGCCACCGCGAGTACACCCCGCGGCTCCCCGTCCCAGGCGACCACCACGGCCGTACGGCCCTCGGCCTCGGCCGCGCTCCTGGCCGCCGCCAGCTTCTCCGGCAGCTCGGGAGCTCCGGCCTCGCGGGTGGCGCCGCCCGCCGTGAGCAGCCGCTCCCGGCCGACCAGCACCGCACGGCCCTCGACCACACCCCGTACGCCGAGTCCGGCCACGTTCTCGAAGTGCTCGACCGCGGGCAGCGGGCCCACGCGCTCGGCGGCGCCCGTCGCGATCGCGCGGGCGACCGGATGCTCCGAGGCGTGCTCCAGCGCGCCCGCCAGCCGCAGCAGTTCGGCCTCCTCGGTCCCCTCCGCGGCGACCACGTCATGGAGGGCCATCGTCCCGGTCGTGACCGTGCCGGTCTTGTCCAGGACCACGGTGTCCACCCGCCGGGTCGACTCCAGCACCTCGGGCCCCTTGATGAGGATGCCGAGCTGCGCGCCGCGGCCCGTGCCGACCATGAGCGCGGTCGGGGTCGCCAGGCCCAGGGCGCACGGGCAGGCGATGATCAGAACCGCTACGGCGGCCGTGAAGGCCGCGGTGACGTCGTCGGTGGCCAGCAGCCAGGTCACCAGCGTGGCCACCGCGATCACCAGCACGACCGGCACGAAGACCCCCGAGATCCGGTCGGCCAGCCGCTGCATCTCGGCCTTGCCGTTCTGCGCGTCCTCCACCAGCCGTGCCATCCGGGCCAGTTGGGTGTCCGCGCCGATCCGGGTGGCCTCGACGACCAGCCGCCCCGAGGCGTTGACGGTCGCCCCGGTCACGCCGTCGCCCACCGCCACGTCCACCGGTACGGACTCGCCCGTCAGCATCGAGGCGTCCACGGCCGAGGCGCCCTCGACCACGCGCCCGTCGGTCGCGATCTTCTCCCCGGGCCGTACGACGAACCGGTCGCCGACCGCCAACCGCCCCACGGGGACGCGTACTTCCACGCCGTCCCGCAGTACGGCCACGTCCTTGGCGCCCAGCTCCATCAGCGCGCGCAGCGCCGCGCCCGCCCTGCGCTTGGACCTCGCCTCCAGATAGCGGCCGAGCAGGATGAAGACCGTCACCCCGGCCGCGACCTCCAGATAGATCGTGGAGGAGGCGTCCGCGCGCGAGGCGGTCAGGTCGAAGCCGTGCCGCATGCCGTGCATCCCGGCGTCGCCGAGGAACAGCGCCCACAGGGACCAGCCGAAGGCGGCCGCCGTGCCGACCGACACGAGTGTGTCCATGGTGGCCGCCCCGCGCCGGGCGTTGGCAACGGCCGTCCGGTGGAAGGGGAGGCCGCCCCATACCACCACCGGGGCTGCCAACGTCAGTGACAGCCACTGCCAGTTGTCGAATTGCAGGGATGGCACCATCGCCAGCAGCACGACCGGCGCGGCCAGCACCAGCGAGACCAGGAGCCGCTCGCGCAGCGCCCGCGTCTCCGTGTCCATCCCGCCCTCCGTGCCCGGAGCACCGGCCCCGTTCCCGCTCCCGTCGGGCCGCGGAGCTGCCGCCGGTCCGGGCGCCGGAGGCAGAGCGGCGCTGTACCCGGTCTTCTCCACGGTGGCGATTAGGTCCGCGACCTCGACCCCGGGGCCGTAGGACACCTTGGCCTTCTCCGTCGCGAAGTTGACCGCGGCGGTGACGCCGTCCATCCGGTTCAGCTTCTTCTCGACGCGCGCCGCGCAGGCCGCGCACGTCATGCCGCCGATGGCGAGCTCGACCTGCGAGCCGCCCGGGTCGGCGGCCCACGACGCGGTTGCCTGCGCCGCGATCGCCTGCGGTTCGGTGGCCGTGCCGGTCATGACACCAGCTCCTCGTGTCCTACGGGTCCTGTGGGTGGTCCTATGGGGAGGCCTTGGATGCCTTACGGGGCCGGGGCCGGGTCCGCGAGTTCCACGAGCTCGTAGCCCGCCTCGTCCAGCGCGGCCCGCACGGCCTCCTCGGCCAGCGGGCTCTCGGAGGCCACGGTCACCAGGCCGGTCGCGGCCACGGCCTCGACAGCGGAGACGCCGTCGAGCGCGGACAGCTCGGCCGTCACGGCGCCCTCGCAGTGGCCGCAGCTCATACCCTTGACCCGGTAGGTGGCGGTGGTGGTCATACGTGGCTCCTCGCTCGGTTTCCGACTCGGTCTCTCCGTGAAACAGAGTACCCCCTGGGGGTATTCCCCGAGCCCTGTGACCCCTTCACGAGTACGCTTTCTGGTATTGGGTCCGCATTTGTCGGGCCTGGGTGAGGGGCGTGCCATGGACGTCATGGAAGTGCTGTGGATCTACGGACTGCTGGCACTCACGACCGCCCCGCCCCTCGTGCCCAACTCCGGTCTGCTGGTCACCGCGGGCGTACTCGCCGCACGCGGCAGCCTCGACCTCGCACCCGTCCTGCTGGTGGTCGCCGGGAGCGCCCTGCTGGGGGACCTGCTGATGCACGCCTCCGGGCGCCGCTTCAGCGGGCCCGTCCAGTCCTGGATGGGCCGCGAGCGAAGGCGCCGGGCCCTGCTGGAGTGGATCAGCCTGCACATAGAGCGGTACGGGGTGCCGTTCGTCGCCGCCGCGCGCTTCCTGCCCAGCGGGCGGCTGGCCGGCGGGCTCGCGGCGGGCGTTGTGCGCTACCCGGCCCGCCGCTATCTGATCGGCGCGGGCATCGCCGAGGCGATCTGGGCCACGTACTCCGTGGGCCTCGGCTACCTCGGCAGCGCGGTCACGGGCCATCCGCTGTACGCGGTGGCCATCGGCATCGGGGTCTCCGCGATGGTCGCCGGGGCGGGTGCTCTCGTGCAGGTCGCCGTCCGGCGCCGCCGCGCTCCGGACAAGCCGACGGACGAGCCGGCGGACACTGCGGTGGACGAGCTGGCGGACGCGGCGGCCGGCACCACCCGGGACGGCGCCCGGGAACGGGACCCGGAATGCGCCGGATGCGGGTGACATCCGGGTGCCAGGGCTGCCGGCGGCCGGTCCCCAGGATCGGTATGACCAGGCTCCCCGCGATCCGGTGGCGACCGGGCTCCCCATGATCCGGTAATGACCGGGTTCCAGGACCACGCCCCTTACTCTCTCGACCGGTGTCCCCGATTCCCGGGCCTTCGGGCGACCCAGGCGCGGATCGTGTCGGCGTACCAGTACGGCTTGCCGCCCTCCACGTGGTCGGGGGGTGGCAGCAGCCCGTGCTTGCGGTAGGAGCGGACGGTGTTGGTCTGTACGCGGATGTGTGCGGCGATCTCCTTGTACGACCACAGCCGGCGGTCGGTCATCTGAGCTCCTCCTCGCGCGACCGGCGCAGCGGTGGCCCGGGAAGCCGTCGGGGGAGCTGCGGCGGATGCTCGTGATCGGTCAGGCGGACGCTCGTGATCGGCCGGCCTGTGCCCGGTGAACGACACGGAGTGACCATGGGGGAGGGGCTGTTGACTGCCTGTGACACGGAACCCGCGTAACGGTGACAACCGTCGCACGGGCCGGATCAATGTGGTCCGCCTGAGACGCCAAACGGGTCCTGGGGCCGGGTCGGGCGACCCGCCTCCAGGACCCGTGGCGCGGGGTCGGGGCGGCTCAGCCGAGCTCCGCGATCCGCTCCCCGAACTCCGCGATCCGCACCGGCCGGTGCTCGGCCCGCGACAGCTCGCACGCCTCGGCGGCCAGCAGCGCGTGCAGCGCCTCCTCGCCGGAGCAGGGGTTGGGCGCGGCGCCGCCCGCCGCCTCGACGAAGGCGGCCAGCTCGGCCCGGTAGGCGGGCGCGAAGCGCTCCAGGAAGCCGCCCCAGGGGTGCGCGGGCGCGGCCGGACCGCCCGGCTCCGCCGAGGTGAAGGGTGTCCGCGCGTCGAGCCCCACCACCAACTGATCGCGCTCTCCGGCCAGTTCCATCCGCACGTCGTAGCCCGCGCCGTTGTAGCGGGTGGCCGTCGCGGTGACCAGGGTGCCGTCGTCCAGGGTGAGCAGGGCCGCCGCGGTGTCCACGTCGCCCGCCTCGCGGAAGAACGCGGCCCCGCCGCTCGTGCCGGTGGCGAACACCTCCACCACCTCACGGCCCGTCAGCCATCGCACGGCGTCGAAGTCGTGCACCAGGCAGTCCCGGAACAGGCCGCCGGAGAGCGGCAGATACGCGGCGGGTGGCGGTGCCGGGTCGGAGGTGAGGGCCCGGATGGTGTGCAGCCGCCCGAGCCGCCCGTCCCGTAGGGCTTCCCTGGCGGTCCGGTACCCGGCGTCGAACCGCCGCTGGAAGCCCATCTGCAGCAGCGTGCCGGCCGTCTCGACCTCCCGCAGGGCGCGTACCGTCCCCGCCAGGTCGAGGGCGATCGGCTTCTCGCAGTAGGCGGGCAGCCCGGCGAGGGCGGCGCGGACGATGAGGTCGGCGTGCGAGGCGGTCGCCGTCGCGATCACCACCGCGTCGACGCCCGCGGCGAAGACGGCGTCGACCGACTCCGCCGCGCGGGAGCCGATCCGGTCGGCGAGTTCGGTCGCGCGGGCGGTGTCGGTGTCCGCGATGAGCAGGTCGCTCACCCCGGGGGTGGCGAGCAGGGCCTCCGCGTGGAAGGCGCCGATCCGGCCCGCGCCGAGGAATCCGATGCGCATGGTCGCTAGCTCCAGTCCGTCGGCTGGGTGGGTGGGTTGGCTACGCGATGCCGGTCGGCCGAGGCCCGGCCCGGGCCGCGCGCCGCGGTCGGGGGAG
>NZ_LIQY01000347.1 GCF_001418495.1 Streptomyces pathocidini
CCCCCTCCGCGCCCAGTAGCCCGTACGCCCCCTGCCACGCCACCCACGCCACGTGCCGGTCCGGTGCGGCCGCGCTGCCGCGTGCCGTCTCCTTCGTCGCGCGCTCGACCAACTCAGCCCATTCGTCCGGGACTTCGATTAGCAGTGCCAGCCGCGCCCGGACGTCCGCGCTGCGCTTGGTGTCGTGGGTGGACAGGACGGTGCCGGTCAGGGGCCAGTCGTGCTGGAGCGCGGAGCAGAAGGCGTGGAACTCCCCGGGCGACACCGCGGGGTGGCCCGGCTCGCCGCCTACCTCTCCGGCCGACAGCAGCGGCACGTATCGGTAAAACGCCTTGTCCTCGATCGACTTGGCCCGCAGCGCCGAGGACGTCTGGGCGAACCGGGCGCAGAACGCGGCGTGTTCGGGCGACGTACCGGCGAGCCCCAGCGCCAGATCCCGTACGAGATCCACGGCCTCCGCCTCCTCCGGTACGGCGAAGGCGGACCGTGCCCCTTCTGCCGCCGCCCGGATCAGCTCCGCGTCGCCCTCCGTCACCTCCTCGCCCACCACCGCGTACGGCCGGTACACCGGCACCCGCACGAGCAGTTCGCGGATCGCGGCCTCCAGCGCCCACCTCGCGTGGTCCCGGAGCGCGCGGTCGGCCGCGCAGATGCGGGTCGCCAGACGTGTCAGCCAGGAGACCTCGGCGGCCAGCTCGCGGGTCACGACCTCGTACGCGGCCGCGCTGGCCGTCGCCGCCCAGTCGCCGCCGCGGTCGGGCGGCTGGGCGGTGAAACCTCGGTAGGCGGCGAGGAGTTCGGCCTCTCCGGCCGGGTCCACGAAGAGCCCGTCGATGCGGCGCAGCGCGTCGTAGCCCGTCGTCCCGGCCACCGGCCAGTTGCCGGGCAACTGCTCCTCGCCGGTGAGGATCTTCTCGACGACCGTCCATCGCCCGCCCGCCGCCTCGTCCAGCCGCCGCAGGTAGGCCGCGGGGTCGGCGAGCCCGTCCGGGTGGTCGATCCGCAGCCCGTCCACCACGCCCTCGCGCAGCAGCTGGAGCACTTTCGCGTGCGTCGCCTCGAACACCTCCGGGTCCTCCACGCGTACGCCGATGAGGCCCGAGATGGTGAAGAACCGCCGGTAGTTCAGCTCGGTGCGGGCCAGCCGCCACCAGGCGAGCCGGTACCACTGGGCGTCCAGCAGCTCCGGCAGCGGCAGGTGGGCGGTGCCGGGGCGCACCGGGAAGGCGTGGTCGTGGTAGCGCACCACGTCCCCGTCCAGCCGGAGGTCGGCCAGCTCGGCGCCGAGGCGCCCGCCGAGGACCGGCAGCAGCACCCGCCCGCCGTGCCGCTCCCAGTCGATGTCGAACCAGCGGGCGTAACGGGACTCCGGCCCCTCCCGCAGCACCTCCCACAGCGGCCGGTTCAGCCACTCCGGCGTGGGCACCGCCATGTGGTTGGGCACGATGTCGAGCACCAGGCCGAGCCCGTGCCCCCGCGCCGTACGGGACAGTGCCCGCAGTCCTTCCTCCCCGCCCAGCTCGGCCCGTACGGCCGTGTGGTCCACCACGTCGTACCCGTGCGCCGACCTCGGAACGGCCTCCAGCACCGGCGATAGATGCAGGTGCGACACCCCGAGCGAGGCCAGATACGGCACGGCCTCGGCGGCGGCGGAGAAGGGGAAGGCAGGCTGGATCTGGAGACGGTAGGTGGCGGTGGGGGCGGACGGCGGCTTATGCGTCATGGATACGGCTCCACGCCCCGGCGCGGGCTTTCCGCACCGGGGCGTGCAGACAGGTGCCGGTTTCGCGCAGTCGGGGCAGGCGCATGTCCACCCGGGGCCGCTCGCCCGCTCGACGTGGCGCGCACGGGAAACTCGGTGACTGGCGACCCAGCCGCGCCCTCCCCGGCGAGAACGCCTCAGCTCGCGGTCACGCCCAGGTGAGGCGTTGCCCGTTGGGGCCGACGTGCAGCCGCATACGGTCGGCGGGCGGGCGTCCGTCCGCCTGCCACTGGGTCACGCGTTGGGTGATCTCGTCCCACAGGCGCGCCGTGCCGCCCTGTCGGACCATCCACCGCGCGTCGTCCTGGAAGAGGACCGCCCACGCCTCGGCGTCCACGTCGATCACGACGTGTTCCGTCCGGCCGTCGCGCACCAAGGTGAGCCGCTGTGCGCGCGGCGCGGCGAACTGCGCGACGAACCGGGCCGTCCAGTCGTCGAGCACATCCGCGCCCAATACGGCGGGAACCGCGTCGCCCTCGCTGAGGTTCGGCAGGATGCCCGGCGGGGGCGGAAGGTGGGGGCGGGCCAGCATGAACGAGACCTGTCCGCCGAGTACCGGGCCGCTGGCCGTTTCGTCGTCGGCGACCGTGAGCCGTACGAGTTCGGATGCGTGCATCCATCCGCCGACCGTGACCAGGATCTCACCGCCGGGCCGGGTCTGCGCGAGCCAGTCAATCGGCACCGTGTGCACGCCGCACGTGGCGATCACGCGGTCATACGGGCTGCCCTCCTTGTAGCCCGCCAGTCCGTCACCGACCACGCGGGCGGGCCAGTACCCGGCGCCCGCGAGCGCGATCCCGGCACGGGCGGACACCTCGGCGTCGACCTCGACCGTGGTCACGTTGTCCTCGCCGACGACATGGCATAGCAGTGCGGTTGAGTAGCCCGTGCCCGTGCCGATCTCCAGAACGCGCGTCCCCTCGGTTGCCCGCAGGTCTTCGAGCATCCGCACTACCAGGCTCGGCAGGGTGGACGATGACGAGGGGGCCGCGGCGATGCGCCCCTCGACCTGGTCGGGGAAGACGCCCCCGGCGACCTGCGTCACGAGGGTGTCGTCTTCGTAGATCCGCGCGAGTCCTTCCGGGGAGTCTCCGGCTGCGGGCCGGTACCAGCCGCCGTCTTCGTACTCGAACCAGCCGCGTGAGAGAAATGCCTCGCGGGGCACGGACATGACGGCCGCTTCCCATTCCGGCCTGCGCAAAGCACCGGTCTTGGACAGGCGCTGCGCGAGGTCGGCCCGTAGGTGTTTCGACTGCAAGGGGTCACTCATGCCGGCTCGCTCCGTTCTCCAACAGGTCTGCGATTGCGGTGGTGATCGGGAGTCCGACCGCGTCTTCGAGCCATGCCCATTGGCCGTTGGGGTTGCACTCCAGGAACCACCATCCGCCATCCGTGGTCACGGCGAAGTCGAAGGCGCCGAAGTTCAGCCCGAAGTCTGCGAGGAACCGCAACAACGCCCCGTGTATCTCCTCCGGGCAGGCGACCGGCTCATAGGTGAGGCTCTGATATTCGGCTCTCCAGTCCACGACTCCGGGCGGCGCGGTGATTCGCGCGCTGAACACCTGCTCGCCGACGACGACCGCTCGCACGTCCGCCACCTTGGGCACCTGCGCTTGGAACAGGTGCGCACTCTGGCTCACCGCGCCGTCGACCTCGCCCGCCTCGACCGGGGCGGCCCAGATTCCGGCGGGCTCGCCCCCGACCTCGTACGCCCCCGCGTGCAACGGCTTGTAGATCGTGGGCTGTTCGGCGCAGAACGCCTTGGCCTCCCCCGGGTCGTTCGTGATCAGGGTGGCCGGGACCGTGAGCCCTACCTTGGTCGCCGCGTCCAACTGCGCGGGCTTGTACTCCGCCCGCGCGATGGCCTGCGGGTGGCTCACGTACAGGCACCCCGGCAGCGCGCCCAGCACGCCGCCCAGGCCGCGCCGGTTCTCCTGAGCGGCGAACCGGGCCGCCTGCTCGCCGCTACCCGTCGGGTAGGGGCTCGGCCGACGGTGGTAGAGGGCGCGTGCGGTGGAAAGGTCGGCTGTACGCTCCCCGACCGTCAGCCGCCCGTGCAATCCTCCCTCAGACTTCGTCCGGGATGTGCCCCCAGCCCCGATGCGTGCGGCGAGCACCGTGGGCGCCGGGAAGTCGCGCCCCGGGTCGAACCGGAGGACGGGCACCCGGCGCCGGTTCAGTTCCGCGATGACCAGATCAGCGGTTGCGTCTTCGTACTCCGTGCAGACCAGCACCGGGCGTCCGTCCATGGCGCTACCCCCTAGTCCTGTGTCGCGTCGTGGCCGGAGTCGGCATCTACCTTGCCGTCCTTGCCGACCTGCGTGGGCGGGTAGGTGTTCACGCTCGTTCCGTGCTTGCCGAGTTCGGCCGGCGCCATCGCTCCGTCCTCCCCGACCCACCGGCCGGTTTGCGTGGCCGGGTCAATGCCCGCGTACCGCCACGGCGAGGGAGAACCGTTGCGCAGCGGAGCCATACGGCGCAGCCCCCACGGGACTGGTGCGGCGGTCTCCATGCCTGCGAGGCTCGTTTGCACATCTCCTCCTTGATCGATTCGTACGGTGGTTTCGTGCGGGACCCGCCCCGGTTGGCGCCCGGCCTGGCCAGAGGTTGCGGGCGGATGATCCAACCGGGGCGGGGTGGTTCCCGCTCCCCTGCCGGGGGCTTTCGGTGTGGGAGAACCGTCAACAGTCATCCCTGGCAGGGGGCGGAGTCTTCACAGGTAGATCTGTCGTTTGCAGTCCCGGCAGTAGGTCTTGCCCTCGCGCTTCTCGGTCTGCCGGTGCTCACACGTCTTGGTCTCGGTCATGGCGCCACCCCTACGGGCAGGGCCGCGGCAGACAGGAAACGGCCCCGGCGGGGCGCGCGGTGACGGCCGCTGGAACCCTCCGTGGGCAGGGGGCGCGGCGAGGGCGCATGGGCGGGCACAGCGAGCGTGGCGGGCAGCGCGGCGCGGTCACCGTGCCCGTCCCGGTCGTGCGCCTGGATGCGCACCATGTGGTCGAGCTCCGCGATGCACGGGCCGCAGGCGTACGCGTCGCCCGTCGCACCGGGCGTGGTCACCGAGCCGACCCACAGCACCGCCACGCCCGCACGGCGGCAGAACAGCCAACACGCCCCCGTCAGCCACGCGTTACCGTCGCCGACCTGCGCGACCAACGGCCACGCGTCGCGCCACGGACGCTCACCGGCCGGAACGAACATCACGCCGCCCCCTTCTCGATGACGGCCGCGAGGGCGAGAGCGACGCTCGGCGGACACCGCCCGAGGTCGACCAGAGGACGAGGGACCGCATCCGCGTACGTGGCCGCGTCCACCTGAAGCGACGGGAGTCGGAGCCCGGCGCGTTCGAGCGCCACCGCGAGCGCGTCGCGCGCCTCCTCGGCTTCTCGTGCCTTCCCGACCGTGTGTCGCTGCGTCGTCATGGCTTCCGTTCCGTCCAGTCAACCCCTGCGTGCCATACGGAGGTTGGACTACTGTGCGTGTTCCGGGCACTACGAGCATGGACCCGGAACAGGGGACGAACACCGCCGCCGAGCGGTACTTCACCGGCTGCGCGACGGTACTTCCACACCTTCCACGGAGGAGCACGTCATGCCGCCGAGACGGGTGGTCACGGGTCGAAGCCAGGAACCACGACGACGGTTCGTCGAAGAGCTCCGGTTACTCCGGGCACAGAGCGGCGACAGTCTGCGCAGGCTCGGCGAAGTCCTCGGCTGGGACTGGTCGCTGTTCGGCAAGATGGAGAGCGGCGAGACCCTCGGCGGGCCCGAGGTGGTGCAGGCGCTCGACCAGCACTACGGGACGGGGAACCTGCTGCTCACACTCTGGGAACTCGCCTTGGGTGATCCCACGCAGTTCAAGGAGCAGTACCGCCGGTACATGTCCTTGGAGGCTGAGGCGGTGAGCCTCTGGCAATACTCCGTGAGCGCACCGCCTGGCCTGCTCCAGACCAGCGGGTATGCGCGGGCGGCGCTGCAGGCAGGTGGCCTGTGGGGCGAGGAGCTGAACCAGCAGGTCGACGCGCGCACAGGGCGTAGGAAGCTACTGGAGGGCGCGGGCGCACCGCCGTTCCGCGCGATCCTGTCCGAAGCGGCGCTGCGCACGTCGCAGCCCAGCGCTCAGGGGTGGCGGGAACAGCTGGAACACCTGGTGGAGATGGCCGACCGGCCGAACGTCACCATCCAGGTGCTGCCGTTCACTGCCGGGCTGCACGGCCTGATGAACACCGACGTGATGTTCCTGCGGCTGCGGGACAACCGCACCGTCGCCTACACCGAGAACGACGTACGGGGCGAACTGATGGAAGAAAACGATGCGGTTGAGGGCCTGCAGCGCAGATATGATGCGATGCGCGACCTCGCGCTGTCCCCGGCGGAATCGCGAAAGCTCATCTTGCGGATGTTGGAGGAAGTTCCGTGCGAGCCATCGACCTGAGCAACGTGACGTGGCGCAAGTCCAGCTACAGCAACACCGACGGCGGCAACTGCATCGAGGTCTCCGACGACTTCCTGAGCGCCGCCACCTGGCGTAAGTCCTCGTACAGCAATACCGATGGCGGCGAGTGCGTCGAGGTCTCCGACGACTTCCCCGCCGTCGTCCCCGTACGCGACAGCAAGGACCCGCACGGCCCCGCCCTCGTCTTCGAGTCGGGCGCGTGGTCATCGTTCGTCGACGCCGTCAAGGGTGGAGAGTTCTCCGCCTGAGTACCGCACCAGATCCCGCATGACAACGGCCCCGCATGACGACGGGGCCGTCGTCATGCGGGCCACCGCGCGACAGCCCGGCGCCGACAAACGGTCGTCCCCGCCGTCGGCGCCCGAGGCGCTACGCCGGGCGCTGGAGCACGGTGAGGCTGCGGTCGATCAGCGTCAGGGAGTCGCCCGCCTTCACCTTGCGGCCCGCGCCCGGCTCCACCCCGTCCGCCAGGGCTGTGTCGACGACGACCTGCCACTGGCGGCCGTGGTTGACCGGCACCACGAAGTCCCTCGGCTGGTCGCTCGCGTTGAACATCAGCAGGAACGAGTCGTCCTTGATCCGTTCCCCGCGCGGCCCCGGCTCGGAGATCGCGTGCCCGTTGAGGAAGACCGTCAGCGAGCGCGCGGACGCCGCCTGCCAGTCCCGCTGTGTCATCTCCTCGCCCTCGGGCGTGAACCAGGCGATGTCCGACAGCTCGTCGTGCGTGCCCTCCACCGGCCTGCCGTGGAAGAAGCGGCGGCGCCGGAACACCGGGTGGTCGCGGCGCAGCCACACCATGGCGCGGGTGAACTCCAGCAGCCTGCGGTCATCGTCCGGCAGCGGCCAGGCCACCCACGCCAGCTCGTTGTCCTGGCAGTACGCGTTGTTGTTGCCGTACTGCGTGCGCCCGAACTCGTCGCCGTGGCTGAGCATCGGCACGCCCTGGGACAGCATCAGCGTCGCGATGAAGTTCCGCTGCTGCCGGCCGCGCAGCGACAGCACCCCGAGGTCGTCGGTCTCGCCCTCGGCTCCGCAGTTCCAGGACCGGTTGTGGCTCTCGCCGTCCCGGTTGTCCTCGCCGTTGGCGTCGTTGTGCTTCTGGTCGTAGCTGACCAGGTCCCGCAGGGTGAACCCGTCGTGGCAGGTGACGAAGTTGATGGAGGCGTTGGGCCGCCGCCCGTCGTCCTGGTAGAGGTCGGAGGAGCCGGTGAGGCGGGAGGCGAACTCGGCGAGCGTGCGCGGCTCGCCGCGCCACAGGTCCCGCACCGTGTCGCGGTACTTGCCGTTCCACTCGGTCCACAGCGGCGGGAAGTTCCCCACCTGGTAGCCGCCCTCGCCCAGGTCCCAGGGCTCGGCGATCAGCTTCACCTGGCTGACGACCGGGTCCTGCTGCACCAGGTCGAAGAACGAGGACAGCCGGTCCACCTCGTGGAACTGCCGGGCCAGCGTCGCCGCCAGGTCGAAGCGGAAGCCGTCCACGTGCATCTCGGTCACCCAGTACCGCAGCGAGTCCATGATCAGCTGGAGCACGTGCGGGCTCCGCATCAGCAGGGAGTTCCCGGTCCCGGTGGTGTCCATGTAGTAGCGCTGGTCCTCGGCGAGCCGGTAGTACGAGGCGTTGTCCAGGCCCCGGAAGGACAGCGTCGGACCGAGGTGGTTGCCCTCGGCCGTGTGGTTGTAGACCACGTCGAGGATGACCTCGATGCCCGCCTGGTGCAGCGCCCGCACCGCCGACTTGAACTCCAGCACCTGCTGGCCCCGGTCGCCCCAGGACGCGTACGCGTTGTGGGGGGCGAAGAAGCCGATGGTGTTGTAGCCCCAGTAGTTCGCCATCCCGGCGTCCACCAGCCGGTTGTCGTGCACGAACTGGTGCACCGGCATCAGCTCCAGCGCGGTGACGCCCAGCTCCGTGAGGTGCTCGATGACGGCGGGGTGGGCCAGCGCCGCGTACGTGCCGCGCAGCTCCTCCGGCAGCGCCGGGTGCAGCATCGTCAGGCCCTTCACATGGGCCTCGTACAGCACGGTGCGGTGGTAATCGGTGCGCGGCGGCCGGTCGTCGCCCCAGTCGAAGTACGGGTTGACCACGACCGAGGCCATCGTGTGCGGCGCGGAGTCCAGGTCGTTGCGCTCGCCGGGCCGCCCGAAGGGGTAGCCGTAGACGGCCTCGTCCCAGTCGATCTCGCCGCTCATGGCGCGCGCGTACGGGTCGAGCAGCAGTTTCGCCGAGTTGCAGCGGTGCCCGCGCGCCGGCTCGTACGGGCCGTGGACGCGGAAGCCGTACCGCTGCCCGGGCATGATCCCGGGCAGGTAGGCGTGGCGCACGAACGCGTCGGACTCGCGCAGCTCCACCGCGGTCTCCGAGCCGTCGTCGTGCAGCAGGCACAGCTCGATCCGGTGCGCGGCCTCGGAGAACACCGCGAAGTTGGTCCCTGCGCCGTCGTAAGTGGCGCCGAGAGGGTAAGCCTGTCCCGGCCACACCTGCATGATGTCGACTCTTCCCCAATCAGCGGACTTGCGGGGCTCTTTCGTCAGATCTTCCTGGATGGTCAGATCTTCCTGGATAGGAGGGAAACCTCCTACGACAACGGCTGGTCCTAACGGGTGACCGCGGAATCCGCCGCCGCGGGGCCGCCCATCGTACGAGTGAACGTTTCTCTCCCCTCCCGCGCGCCCTCTCGACCCCGGGTGGGCCTCTCAACTCGGCCGATTCCGCGGGCCTCTCCGACCAACCCGCCGACGGCTGAGGAGAGTTGGTGGACGAGTCAACCGATGAGGATGCACGGTGCGCTACCACGCAGTACCCTTCCTTGATCGTGGATGGGGGCGGAAGGGTCGTCGGGGGCGGAAAAGGCAGCCGGGGCGGTTGTTGAAGCGGCCGCCGCGCGGTCGTCGGAGCGCGGGAAGCGCGGAAGGTTCGGGGGGCGGAAGGCGGTGCGCAGGTGAGCTCGGGCGGCGGACTGGAGCTGCCCCCTGGTGACGGCGGCCGGCAGGGCGATCCCGGAGACGTCCCCCCGGGCGCGGTGTCCCTGGCGCGGCCGATGGAGATCGGAGCCGAGCTGGACTGGGGTGCGGAGGCCTGGAGCGAGGTGCGCACCCGCGCCCGGCGGGCCGGCCGCGCCTACATCTGGCTGAACCTGGTCGAGCAGCGCCTGCGGGCCGTCGTGGCCGCCGTCCTGCGGCCCGTCTACGAACCGGTGCACGGCGACGAGTGGGTGGTCGCCGCCGCGGGGCCCGCCGGACACGAGTGGGTGCAGCGCGCCGTGGCCGTACGAGAGGTGAGCCGGCGCAAGGGCTACCTGCTCGACCCGGCCGACGACAACGTCCTCAGCTTCCTGACCCTGCCGCAGCTGCGCGAGCTGATCGTGCAGCACTGGCCCTGCTTCGAGCCCTACCTGGACGACCGGCGCGACCTCGAACTCGCCCTGGACGAACTGGAGGTGGCGCGCAACGTCGTCTCCCGCAACCGCGCGCTCTCCGAGACCGTCCTCGCCCAGGCCGAGCGGGCCTCCGCACGGCTGCTGGAGATCCTGGGCAGCGGGGCGTCCTCGCCGTCCGCCGACCGGCTGCCGGTCGACG
>NZ_LIQY01000348.1 GCF_001418495.1 Streptomyces pathocidini
CGTTCCGCCCGGCGGAACGGGTGGGCACAGCGCGGCCACCGGGCCGCACTCGCGTACGAGACGGTCAGCCCGGTGGCGTGTTGCGGCTGGAGCGGCCACGCTCCGATGGTTGGTGCGGGCCGTAGGCCGGGTGCGGGCCGGGTTGTGCCCACCCGTTCCGCCGGGCGGAACGCCTGCCCACAACCCGGCGGATCTCACTTCACGTTGACCCCGGCCCAGGCGGCGCTGACGCCCTTCGTCTCGGCGCTGTCTGCGCCGTAGAGGTCGGTGGCGGCCTTCAGGGTGGCCTCGCGGGCGGCGTGGTAGTCGGTCGTCGAGGTCATGTACGCGGTGAGGGCCTTGAACCAGATCTTCTCGGCCTTCTCCCGGCCGATGCCCTCGACCATGGAGCCGTCCGCCGTCGGGCTGTCGTACTTCACCCCGTTGATCTCCTTCGCGCCGCTGCCCTCGGACAGCAGGTAGAAGAAGTGGTTGGCGACGCCGGAGGAGTAGTGCACGTCCTCCAGGCCCACGCCCTCGTACCAGTCGTCCTTGGACGCGCCGTCCTTGCTCGGCTTGTCCATGTAGCGCAGCGGGGTGCCGTCGCCGTTGATGTCGATCTTCTCGCCGACGAGGTAGTCGCCGACGTCGGAGGTGCTGGCGGCGTGGAACTCGACGGCAGCGGCGAAGATGTCGGAGGTTGCTTCGTTGAGGCCGCCGGATTCTCCGCTGTAGATCAGGCCCGCGGTGGCGGAGGTGACGCCGTGGGACATTTCGTGGGCGGCGACGTCGATGGAGGTCAGTGGTTTGGCGTTGCCGGAGCCGTCGCCGTAGGTCATGCAGAAGCAGCTGTCGTCCCAGAACGCGTTGACGTAGTTGTTGCCGTAGTGCACGCGGGACGTCGCGGCCTTGCCGTCGCCGCGGATGCCCTCGCGGCCGTGCACCGACTTGTAGTAGTCCCAGGTCAGCGCGGCGCCGAAGTGGGCGTCCACGCCCGCGGTCTGCGGGTCGTCGCCCTTGCCGTTGCCCCACGCGTCGTCCGCGTCGGTGAACAGTTTGCCCGCGCCGGACTGGCCGTGGGCGAGGTCGCTGGTGGTGTGGCCGCCGCGGGTCTCGTCCGTGAGGGAGAACTCGGCGCCGGACTTGGCGGTGCCCAGTTCGACCTTGCCGCTGTACTGGCTCTCGCCCGAACCGTTCCTGATCGCCTGGTAGTCGAAGAGCCGCTTGCCGCTCCTCGCGTCGGTGACCACATGCAGCTCGCTGGGCGTGCCGTCCTTCTGGACGCCGCCGGTGACGGTCTCCCAGGCGAGTACGGGCTTGCCGGTGGCGGCCCAGATGACCCTGCGGGGGTCCTTGGTGGCGGTCGCCTTGCGCGCGCCCTCGGCCCGGGCGGTCAGCACGGCGCTCCTCTCGGCGGTGCTCGCGGGGACGGTTGCTTCGGTCGAGGCGACGGCGATCTTCGCCGGGGTGGCCTTGGTGACGCTCTCGACCTTGCCTGACCCGGCCTGATGGGCGATCACATCGCCGCCTAGGACGGGCAGCCCGTCGTAGGTGCGGTCGTACCGGGTGTGGACCGTGCCGTCCGCGTCCTCGACGACGTCTCGTACGACCAGCTTCTCCTTCGCTCCGAGGCCGAGGGCGTCGGCGGTCCGGGTGGCGGTGCTCTGACCGGCGCCCATGGGGGAGGCGTCGGCCGAGCCGCCGAGACCGGCCGCGACGAGGCCGCCTGCCGCGAGTACGGCGGCGGCCACGGCCGCCCGGGATATGTGGGGAGTGGTGGAACGGGCTTGACTCACGCGAACTCCTACTGATGTGGGGTGTCAGGGAGGTGCGGGTGCGTTGCCGTCTGCGGTGTGCCGTGTGTGGTGCTGTGTGCTGGATCGGAAGACTGCCACTTCCGACGCGGACATGACAGTGGCTGGGACCAGGTTGGCCGGAACTGGTTCGTTGAGCGCGGTCCAGTGTTCGGAATGTGAACGCGGGCCGGAATGTGAACGTGGGCCGCGCCCGGGGGTGTTGGCCCCGGGCGCGGCCGCCGTGTCGGGTGCGGGCGGGTCAGAAGGTCAGCTTCCAGCTGTTGACGTAGCCGGTGTCCTGCGCGTAGACGTCCTGGACCTGCAGCTTCCAGGAGCCGCTCGCGGTCTCGGAGGAGGCGTCGACGGTGTAGCTCTCCTGGACGTTGTCGGCCGAGTCGTTGCTGCTGGAGTTCTTCAGCCGGTACGCGGTGCCGTCCGGGGCGATCAGGTCGATCACCAGGTCGCCGCGGTAGGTGTGGACGATGTCCACCTCCACCCCGAGCGTGGCGGGCGCGCTGCCGGCCCGGTTCACGGTCAGCGACGAGGTGACGGCGGCCCCCGCGTCCGGGATGGCCACGTCGTCGGTGGCCTCGAACACCCCGGCGCCGTCGGTGACACGGCTGCCGACGTTCACCGCGGCCCAGGCGTTGGCCACCGCGTTGTACGTCGCGCTGCCCTGGCCGAAGAGGTCGGCCGCGGCCTGGAGCGTGCCGGTGCGGGCGGCCGCGTAGTTGGTGCTGGAGCGGAACCGCTCGGTCAGCGCCTTGAACCAGATCTTCTCGGCGTTGGCCCGGCCGATGCCGCTGACGGGGAGGCCGTCGGAGGTCGGGCTGTCGTACCGCACGCCGTTGATCTCCTTCGCGCCGCTGCCCTCGGACAGCAGGTAGAAGAAGTGGTTGGCGACGCCGGAGGAGTAGTGGACGTCGACGCCGCCGACGCCGGAATACCAGGAGTCCTTGGACGCGCCGTCCTTGCTCGGCTTGTCCATGTAACGCAGGGGCGTCCCGTTCCCATTGATGTTGATCTTCTCGCCGACGAGGTAGTCGCCGACGTCGGAGGCGTTGGCGGCGTAGAACTCGACGGTGGCGGCGAAGATGTCGGAGGTTGCTTCGTTGAGGCCGCCGGATTCTCCGCTGTAGATCAGGCCCGCGGTGGCGGAGGTGACGCCGTGTGTCATTTCGTGGGCGGCGACGTCGATGGAGGTGAGCGGTTTGGCGTTGCCGGAGCCGTCGCCGTAGGTCATGCAGAAGCAGCTGTCGTCCCAGAACGCGTTGACGTAGTTGTTGCCGTAGTGGACGCGGGAGTACGCGCCGACACCGTCCCCGCGGATGCCGCTGCGGCCGTGCACGTTCTTGTAGTAGTCCCAGGTCAGCGCGGCGCCGTAGTGAGCGTCCACGCCCGCGGTCTGCCGGCTGCTCGTCGAGCCCGAGCCCCAGACGTCGTCGGCGTCGGTGAACAGCGTGCCGGTGCCGGAGGTCCGCTGGTTCAGGTCGTACGTCCGGTGGCCGCCGCGACCGGTGTCGTTGAGCTGGTACGTGGAGCCCGACCGGGCGGTGCCCAGGGTGACTTGGCCGCTGTACTGGCTGCTGCCGGTGCCGTTCCGGACGGCCTGGTAGGTGTACAGGACCCGGCCGGTCTCCGCGTCGGTGATCACATGCAGCCGGCTGGGTGTTCCGTCGCGCTGGAGGCCGCCGATGACGGTCTCCCAGGCGAGGACGGGGGTGCCGTCGGCCGCCCAGACGACCTTGCGGGGCGCCTTTTCCGCCGTGGCCTTCCTCGGCGCCTCCTCGGCCTGGGCCTTCGCGGTGGTCAGGGCCTTGGCGCGGGCGGTGTCCGCGGGCACGGCGGGTGTCGTGTCGGCCATGGACATCCGGGACTTGGTGGACTGGGTGACGTCCTCGATCTCACCGGCCTTCGTCTCGTGGACGACCAGGTCGCCGCCGAGGACGGGGAGCCCGTCGTAGGTGCGCTCGTACCGCGTGTGGGTCGCGCCGTCCGCGTTCCGGACGACATCGCGTACGACGAGTTTCTCCTTGGCGCCGAGGCCGAGTGAATCGGCGGTCTCGGCCTTGGTGGCGTCGGCCTCGCGGATCAACTCGGCGCGCTGGGCGGGGGAGAGCTTCGCGGGAAGGGCGCCGGGGTCGGGCTTCGCGTAGGCCCCGGCCTTCGACGGGGCCTGGGCCCGGGATCGTGCCGGGGTGTCGCTGTCCGGGCGGGCGGCGGCGGTAGCGGACTGGACCCCGACGGCGAGCAGCGCTGTCACGGCGACTAGGGCGCCGGTGGTCGCGGTGCGTCTCCGGGGGCGTCTGCCGGAGGGTCTGTCCTCGGGTGTGCGTGTCACGCGAACTCCTTCTGCTGCGGCCGCGCCCGGATGGGGCGGGGCCCGTGGGGAGCCGGACGGCGAGGGTGCGCCGCCGGGCGAGCAGTGCGCAGAACAGGCAGAGCGAAGGAGAAACAAGGCAGCCCAAGAAATGGGTGTGCCGAAGAGAAGTCGAGGCACACCGTGCTTGGGATACGAGGGGACCGTTGAGCACGGTCGATAGAAGGCTGCACCTCGCTGAGCCGGATGTAAAGGCAGTGTCAAAACTTGGCTGGAAGGCGCGGGTTGGCAGAAGAGAGGCCGTTATGTGGCCATGATTTTCTGACGCCTTCGATGCCCCTGAGAGAGATCGAGTGTCACGCATGCCGATCAAGTCGTAGTGATCTCGTCAGAGTTGCGGTCGGCGCGGTCCTGTTTCTCGACAACTGGCCTGATTCCTGCCCTCTTCGTGCCGGCTACCATTGGCCGGAATCAATTTCTGAGGCGTGCCGGGAAGTTGTTGAAGGTAGTGAATAAATGTCAACTGAAGGGCCGTCGAATAGTTCCTTCGGCCGTCGTCTCAACCCCTCACTACCCAGCATGCTTGATTCGATGGCCACTTGGCTGCCTGGATGAGGGATCCGGGCCGGACCAGTGGATCTCTCCTGTAGGTCGGCCTTGCGGCTGCGCACTGCCGGGGATCTCGCTCGTCTGGTTGTTTGTGTATCGGAGAAGAGGTAGTACGGGTATGGAATTTATGGTGTCTTCACGTGGTGGACGCCATCGGCGAACGTCTCGAAATCCCCAATGGAAGAGCAGGTCGGTGGTGGTCGCCGCGGTGAGCGCGGGGTTGCTCTACCCGGCTGCGGGCGAAGCCTTCGCGGTGGGTGGCTCCAAGGACGAGCCGGGTGCACGGTGGGAGCCGTGGGAGCTCAACGGAAAACAGGCGGCGGACAAGTATCGGGGCTCCTCGAAGGGGAAGGCGTACCGCGGCGATTCGCGCGATCCAGACAAAGTCTTCAAAGAGGGATTCAAGTCGCAGGGGAGCGACGGGAACCTCGACAACCACCTGAGTTTCCGTGGGAACAGCGGATATGTATCCACTTCCCTCGACAAGGGTGCCGCGCAGCGATACTCCTTTGGGAGATCGAGTGATCCTGCGCACGAGAGCGGGAAGGGCTACCTCTACAAGGTCGATCTGAGCCGGGTCGACCAGAAGATGTACGACGTCTACGGTCGCCATGGCGGAAAAGACCCTGCCGCCAAATTCAACAGGGAACTGGCGGTTCGTGGCGAGATCCCTTCCTCTGCCATCAAGGGGGCATATGAGGTTGATCGAAAGAGCGGGCTCGGGAAGGAGGTGAAGAACCCGAACTATCGCTGCAAGCGTTCGGTCGATGCGTGCTCGGTGGCGCCTCAGGAAATCGACGACACAGCTGTTGTGGATCGAAACCTGGGTAGTTTCGATGCATCTGTCATTGGTGATGAGGTTGGGCAGTCGGGTTTGCCGTCCCGGGCCGGTGCGGCTTTGGAGGGCCGTCCGGGGAGGTATCTCGGCAAGGTGGGCGCCGGTGCGGGTGCCGTTTTCAGCGGACTGTCATTGGCCGACGACATCAAGAACAAGGACTCCGTGAATGCGGGATTCGACGGAGCCGGACTCGGCCTCCAGGCAGCCGCGTTGGCGTTTCCGCCTGCCGAAGGAGCGGTCATCGCTGAACAGGCGGCACAGGCTCTGTACAACTACGTCGACGGAATCCACACCTGGAACAAGAAGGTGGACGAGGACCATGACACGTGGGATTCGGCTGCCGATGGACTCACCAAACGGTTCGAGAGTGAATGGAAATCGGCACTCGACACCTGGCTGAAAGACCAGGCCGTGCCCACGGTTCGCTCAGCGCTGGAAAGCAAGTACAAGGCGGATCAGTCGACTGTCAACGACAAGGTGCGTCACCGCCTCGACCAGATCGATATCGAGACTCAGCGGGCCATCGACCAGGGCCGTCCGGCGTCCGAGGTGCTGAATGAGGCTGAGGCGCAGAAGGCTCAGGTTCGAGCTGAGGCGGAAAGCTACCTGGCCAAGCGCGCAGAAGAATACGGGAAGAAAATTCCCGAACTCGTCGAGCAGTCCATCAACAGCGCTACTCAACCGATCCAGAAGGGCGGGAGTGGCGCTTACGAAAAGTTTGCGCAGAATTTCACGGACAAGGTCGCCACTCCCTATCTCTCCGGGATCCAGGACAAACTCGGCCTGGATGAGGTGAGCCTGCACCAGGCGTGGGCTCCTTGGCAGGTCAACCATAACTGGAGCGCGCAGCAGACCAGTAGTTATGTGGCAGAGGCCAAGCACGAGTTGGAGGCGAAGCAGGCGGAGCTGCGGGAAGATCTGCTCAAGATCCGTCCTGAGCCGGTCGACACGTCCGAGAAGCTGAGCGCGGTGCTGACGGGGGCATCACTCCCCGAGGCCCCTCGGCTGGGCATCGAGCCTGATGTTTACGAGCAGCCCTCTGTTGAGGAGTCTGTCACCCGCAACGCCGCCGAGAACCGTCCGACTTACCGCGCGGTGGTCGACGGAGGCCGCGGTGGCTCAGTCGTGTTCTCGGACAAGCTCCCGGACAACGTGAATTCCATGGCTGTGGCGGACCTTCTCGCCAAGTATCCGCAGTACAAGCAGCTTCCTGCCGGAGCTTACGGGAGCCTGGGTCAGCTCGCCGGGAAGAAGGTTGACATTTTCGAACTGGGGCTGACCCCCTCGGGCGAGCTCAAAGAGCAGGGGAATAAGAAGGAACTCCGTGATCTGCCCGAACTGGGCGCCGCTCAGGTCAATTCCCTCGCATCGGCCAACGATGGGTCAGACGCGGCTCTTTCAACTACCGCTACCACCACTACCGCTACCACTGACGCGGATCCGGACCTCGCCGTTCAACCGCAGCAGCAACTGGCGGCAGGACAAGCCGACTCTGACGAGAGTGGGGATCAGAAATCCCGGCAGAAGCGCCATCTTGCGGAGCAGGCGACCCCGGTGTACGACCGGCTTGTGGCCGAGTACCAGAGGAACGGTGCTGCGGAGACCGTCGAGACCGTTTCCCAGAGCTCGGAAGAGCAAGCACGGCTGGGTGAGTTGAAGAACGAAGACAACGTGTCCTCGGACGACGTGCCCACAGACGACGCGCCCTCAGGCAACGCGTCCTCGGACAACGTGCCCACAGACAACGCGCCCTCGGACAACGCGCCCTCGGACAATGCGTCCTCGGACAACGCGTCCTCACCCTCGACTGGCTCGGAGGTGGCAGATGACCCGGCCGGGCGGGCGGCAGCAGGTGATCCGGCCGGTCTGTCGGGCGATGCGGCTACGGATGCCGTTGACAGCACTGCTCGGTCGGCTGACGACTCCTCCGCACCAGCGGATGCGGAGTCGGTGAGCCAGGCGAGCGAAGAAGCCGCTCAAGAACTCGCCTCGGCCCAAACCCTGGGAGACGAGGCAGAGTCCGGCTTGGATCACGACGTCTGATCGGAGCATGGCGTCGACCGGAACCCGGCTTGACCGAGTCGTGTTCGCAGAGCGATAGCCCCTGCTGGAGCTGGAGCTGGAGCTGGAGCGCAGTGTGGCCGGGGCGGGTGTTGATGCCCGCACCGGCCACACTGCCGTGCCGTGCCTCCGCTGCCGGTGCCTGACGTTTTTTCAGCCCGTGCTGTTGCGCCATGCCTGATGCAGGGATGCGAACTCGCCTTCCCCTCTGGCGAGTTCCTCCGGTGGGCCGTCCTCCACGATGCGGCCGTCGGACATCACCAGGACGCGGTCCGCGATGTTCACCGTCGACAGGCGGTGGGCGATCACCACGGCCGTGCGGCCGCGCAGGACCGTGTGCATCGCGCGCTGGACCGCGCGTTCGCCGGGGATGTCCAGGGAGGACGTCGCCTCGTCCAGGATCAGCACCCCTGGGTCGGCCAGCAGCGCGCGGGCGAACGACACCAACTGGCGCTGACCGGCCGAGATCCGGCCGCCGCGCTTGCGCACGTCCGTGTCGTAGCCGTCCGGCAGGGCCGCGATGAAGTCGTGCGCTCCGATCGCCTTCGCCGCGCGCTCGATCTCCTCGCGGCTCGCGTCCGGCCGCCCGATCGCGATGTTCTCCGCCACCGTTCCGGAGAACAGGAACGCCTCCTGCGTCACCATCACCACCCCGCGCCGCAGCTCCGGCGCCGACAGTTCGCGCAGATCCACCCCGTCGAGCAGGACGCGCCCGCGGCTCGGGTCGTAGAAGCGGGCCAGCAGTTTGGCGAGCGTGGACTTGCCCGCGCCCGTCGACCCCACGACGGCGGTCGTCTGCCCGGCCGGAATGGCCAGATCGAGGCGTGGCAGGACCTCGCCCCCGGTCCGGTACGCGAAGCCGACCCCCTCGAAGACGACCTCCCTGCCGGGCCGTTCCGCGTCCCGCACGGGCAGCGGCCGCGGCTCGACCGGCTCCGGAACCGAGGGCCGCTGGGCCAGCAGACCCGCGATCTTCTCCAGCGAAGCGGCCGCGGACTGATAGGAGTTGAGGAACATCCCGAGCCGGTCGATCGGGTCGTACAGCCGCCGCAGATACAGCACAGAGGCGGCCAGCACCCCGAGCGCCAGCCCGCCGTCCGCCACCCGGTACGCCCCCCACAGCACGATCGCCGCGACCGCGGTGTTCGCGACGAGCCGGGACGAGACGACGTACCGCGCCATCTCCAGGATCGCGTCGCCGTTGAAGCGCTCGTGCCGGTGGTTGAGCCCGTGGAACTCCGCGTCGTTGGCCCGCTCGCGGCGGAACGCCTGCACGGGCCGGATGCCGTTCATCGTCTCCGCGAACTTCACGATCACGGCGGCGATCGCCGTCGACCGCTTCCCGTAGACGAGCCTCGAGCGCCGCCGGAAGGACTGGATACGCAGGCCCAGCGGCCAGAACGTGAGCACGGCGGCCGCGCCCAGGCCCCAGTCGAGATACAGCAGCAAGGCGGAGATGTAGACCACGGACAGGGCGACGCCGAGGAGCTCCTCCAGGCCGTCGTTCAGCAGCTCGCGCAGCGACTCGACGTCGGCGGTGGCGCGGGAGATGAGCCGGCCCGAGGTGTACCGCTCGTGGAAGTCCAGGCTCAGCGCCTGCGCGTGGCGGAAGATCCGGCCGCGCAGGTCCAGCAGCACGTCCTGACTGACCCGCCGGGACGCCCGGACGAACGCGTACTGGAGCCCACCGGAGGCGAGCGCGCACAGGGCGTACGTGGCGGCGACCGCGGTGAGCGGCCCGAAGTCGTCCTCCCGCAGGGCCGGTACGGCGCTGTCGAGCGCGAACGCGACCAGCAGCGGGCCTGCCTGCACGATGGCCTGCTGGAACAGCAGCGCCACGGCGGTGACCCACACCCGCCCGCGCCGGGGCCGCAGCAGCGAGGCGAGCAGTGTGCGGGACGCGCCCTGGGGCGTGGGCAGCACGTCCCGGTCGAAGGGGTCGCCGGGCGAGCCGCCGGGCGAGTCGCCGGAGGTCCCGAGAGATGAGCCGCCGGGCGAGTCGCTGGACGAATCGCCGGGGGTTCCGCGAGGTGAGGTGCCGGGCGAGTCGTCGGAGGTTCCGCCGGGTGAGTCGCCGGGCGGCGGGCCGTCGCCGGCGGAGTGGGAGTGCTGACCGTCCGCCTCGCCCTCGGGCGTCGGCTGGCCGGAAACCGAGGTCGTCATCGTGAGGAACCCCCGTCCGCGGCGCCCGACATCAGGGCGCGGTATTCGGCGCTGGTGCGCAGCAGTTCGTGGTGCGCGCCGACGGCAGCGATCCGCCCGCCGGACAGCAGGGCCACCCGGTCGGCCAGCAGCACTGTCGAGGGCCGGTGGGCGACCACGAGCGCGGTGGTGGTCGCCAGCACCTGCCGCAGCGCGGCCTCCACCAAGGCCTCGGTGTGGACGTCCAGCGCGGACAGCGGATCGTCCAGGACCAGGAACCGCGGCCGGCCGACCACCGCACGCGCCAGCGCGAGCCGCTGCCGCTGCCCGCCGGACAGGCTCAGGCCCTGCTCGCCCACCTGCGTGTGCGCGCCCTGCGGGAGCGCGTACACGAACCCGGCCTGGCTGACCTCCAACGCCCGCCGCAGCTCCGCCTCTTCGGCCCCCTCCGCGCCCATCAGCACGTTGTCGGCGGCGGTCGCCGAGAACAGCGTGGGCTCCTCGAAGGCCACGGAGACCAGCTCGCGCAGCCGGCCGCGCGGCATCGCCGCGATGTCCGCCCCGTCGAGCGTGATCCGCCCGCCCGTCGCCTCGTGCAACCGGGGTACGAGCGCGGTGAGCGTGGTCTTGCCCGAGCCGGTGGCGCCGACCAGGGCCACGGTCTCACCGGATCTGATGTGCAGGTCCACTCCGCGGAGGACGGGCGGGACGTCCGCAGGCGCGTCCGCGTACCGGAACTCCACCCCCTCGAACCGCAGCCCGTCAGCTCCTGAGGGGGACTTCCCGGCCGCCGACTCCCTTGTCATGTCCGCCTGTTCGGGTGCGTCCATGGCCTCGAAGTACCGCTCCGTCGCCGTCGCCGACTCCTGGCTCATGGCCAGCAGGAACCCCATCGACTCCACCGGCCAGCGCAACGCCAGCGCCGTGGAGAGGAAGGCCACCAGCGTGCCGGCGGACATGGCGCCGTCCGCGACCTGCACCGTGCCCAGCACCAGCGCCGCGCCGATGGCGAGTTCCGGCAGGGTCAGGATCAGGGCCCACAGCCCGGCCAGCAGCCGGGCCTTGCCGAGCTCGGTCTCCCGCACTCGCCGCGACAGCGATCCGAAGGCCCGGGCCTGGCTGCGGTGGCGGCCGAAGCCCTTGATGATCCGGATCCCCAGCACGCCCTCCTCGACGATCGTCGTCAGGTCCCCGATCTGGTCCTGGGCGACGCGCGCCCCGATCGAGTAGCGCGTCTCGAACCAGGAGCACAGCACCATCAGCGGCACCACGGGCGCGAGCAGCACCAGCCCGAGCGTCCACTCCTGCGCGAGCAGGATCGCGAAACCGACCACGATCGTCGCGGAGTTGACCAGCAGGAACGTCAACGGGAACGCCAGGAACATCCGCAGCAGCTGCAGATCCGCGGTGGCCCGGGAGAGCAACTGGCCCGAGGCCCAGCGGTCGTGGAAGGAGACCGGCAGCCGCTGCAGATGCCGGTACAGGTCCGCCCGCATCGCCGCCTCGACCCCGGCCAGCGGCCGCGCCACCAGCCACCGCCGCAGCCCGAACAGCCCCGCCTCCGCGACCCCGAGCAGCAGCAGATACGCGCCGCCCCGCCACACCCGCCCGGATCGCGGTCGGCCACCGGCCCGTCCACCATCCACTTCAGCACGAGCGGCATGACCACCCCGACGCAGGAGGCGACGATCGCCACGAAGGCCGCGCCGAACAGCCGCGCCCGCACCGGCCGCACGTACGGCCACAGGCGCAGCAGCGAGCGCACGGCGGACCGCGGAGGGGCGGTGAGCGGCGGATCGAGGCTCGTGTCGGACATGACGCCGACCCTATGGGCGACCACTGACAACGCTCACTCGGATTTCCGCGGCCCCACCTCTCCCCGCCTCGCTCCCCAGGCGTCACCGCAGGTCAGCCCGGTGCCGGCAGCGCCCGGAACAGCAACACCGACCGCGGGGGGACCGGATACGGAGCCCCCGCCGCGTGGCGCGTGCCGGGCGCCGTCTCCTGCTCCTCCCGAGAGGTGTCGACCAGTAGCTCGTACTCCGCCGCCCACGGCGCCCCCGGCAGCGTGAACCCGTGCGGCTCGTGGTGCGTGTGGAACACCACCAGGAAGCTGTCGTCGACGACCGGCTCGCCCCGCTCGTCGCGCTGCGGGATGTCGCGGCCCGAGAGGTACATGCCGAGCGTCGCCGTCCTGGCGTACCAGTCCGACTCCGTCATCTCCCGCCCCTCCGCCGTGAACCAGGCCAGGTCCCGCAGCCCGTCCGGCCCCTGCGGGCGCCCGGAGAAGAACGCCCGCCGACGCAGCACGGGATGGGCGTGGCGCAGCGCGATGACCCGCGACACCAGCTCGGTCAGGGCCCGCCAGCCCGGCTCCTGAAGCAGCGACCAGTCCACCCAACTGATCTCGCTGTCCTGGCAGTACGCGTTGTTGTTGCCGCCCTGCGTACGCCCCAGCTCGTCCCCCGCGACCAGCATCGGCACCCCGGTGGACAGCAGCAGCGTGGTGAGCAGGTTGCGCAGTTGGCGCCGGCGCAGCGCGAGGACGTCCGGGGCGTCGGTCTCGCCCTCCGCGCCGCAGTTCCAGGACCGGTTGTCGTGGGTGCCGTCCCGGTTGCCCTCGCCGTTCGCCTCGTTGTGCTTGCGCTCGAAGCTGACCAGGTCGCGCAGGGTGAAACCGTCGTGCGCGGTGACGAAGTTGACGGAGGCGTACGGGCGGCGGCCGCCCCACGCGTACAGGTCGCTGGAGCCCGACAGCCGGTACCCCAGGTCCCGTACGTCCGGCAGCGCGCCGCGCCAGAAGTCCCGTACGGCGTCCCGGTAGCGGTCGTTCCACTCGGTCCACAGGGGCGGGAAGGCGCCCACCTGGTAGCCACCGGAGCCGACGTCCCAGGGCTCGGCGATGAGCTTGACCCGGCGCAGGACCGGGTCCTGGGCGATGACGGCCAGAAAAGGGGACAGCATGTCCACGTCGTGCATCGAGCGGGCGAGGGCCGCGGCCAGGTCGAAGCGGAACCCGTCGACGCCCATCTCGGTCACCCAGTAGCGCAGCGAATCGGTGATCAGGCGTAGGACGTTGGGCTGGACGACGTGCAGCGTGTTGCCGCAGCCGGTGTAGTCCGCGTAGCGGCGGGGGTCGCCCTGGAGGCGGTAGTAGCCGCGGTTGTCGATGCCGCGCAGCGACAGCATCGGGCCCAGCTCGCCGGCCTCGGCCGTGTGGTTGTAGACCACGTCGAGGATGACCTCGATCCCGGCCTCGTGCAGTGCGCGCACCATCCGCTTGAACTCCCCGACCTGCTCGCCTCGCGTGCCGGCGGCGGCGTAGGCGGCGTGCGGGGCGAAGTAGCCGATGGAGTTGTAGCCCCAGTAGTTCTTCAGGCCCCGGCGCAGCAGGTGGTCCTCGTGCGCGAACTGGTGGACCGGCAGCAGCTCGACGGCCGTCACCCCGAGCCGCGTCAGGTGCTCGATCGCGGCCGGGTGGGCGAGCCCGGCGTATGTGCCGCGCAGCCGCTCCGGGATGCCGGGGTGGCGCATGGTGAAGCCGCGCACGTGCAGCTCGTAGATGACCGAGTCCGACCAGGGCGTCTTGGGGCGCCGGTCGTCGGCCCACCCGTCGTCCGGCGCCTCGTGGTGCACGACCACGCCCTTGGGGACGTACGGCGCCGAGTCGCGGTCGTCGCGCACGGTGTCCGCGATGTGCTGCTCCGGCCAGTCCCTGACGTGCCCGTACACCTCCGCTGGGAGCCGGAAGTCCCCGTCCACCGCCCGCGCGTACGGGTCGAGCAGCAGCTTGGCCGGGTTCCAGCGGGCGCCGGTCCAGGGGTCCCAGCGGCCGTGCACCCGGTAGCCGTACCACTGACCCGGGCGCACGCCGGGCACGAATCCGTGCCAGATCTCGTGGGTCAGCTCGGTGAGGGGGCAGCGGGTCTCGGTGCCGTCCTCGTCGAACAGGCACACCTCCACGGCCTCGGCGCCGCCCGCCCAGAGCGCGAAGTTCGTGCCCGCCACGCCGTCGGCGCCGACCCGGAAGCGGGCGCCCAGGGGCTGGGGG
>NZ_LIQY01000349.1 GCF_001418495.1 Streptomyces pathocidini
GGCGGTCGGGGTCGAGCGCGACCCCGCCTGGTGGCGGCGGCTGTACGACTCGCTGTCCGGCGTCGACCCCGACCGCCTCAGCGGTCTGCCCGTACCGCTCGCCGACGGCCGTACCACCATCGGCCCGCGCCAGGTCCTGCTGCCGTTGCCCGACGACGGCCAGGGGCTCGGGGAGCCCGTGCTGCCAGGCGCCCCGGCCACCGCTGACACCTCCCGGACGCCGGCGCCCACCGCTGCCGCAGCCGAAGACGGAGACGACAGGCACCCCGGGCGTCCCGCGGCGCATGCGGCCACCCTCGCCCGCCTCGGCCTCAAGGTCGCGCACCCCGACGCCGTGCACCCCCTACTGGAGAGGCTTGGCGCCACCCCGGCCACGCCGCGGGCCGTGCTCACCACGCCGCAGGTGCGCGCCGCCGTCGCCGGGTCCCTCGACATCGGGGAGATCTGGGACGAGGACGCGGACGCGCTCGACGCCGAGGAACTGGCCGAGGCCGTGCTCGGGCTCGTGCGGGACGCGCGGCTGGAGCCCGGCGACGAGCCGTGGCTCGCCGCGCTCGCCCTGCCCGACGACGAGGGCGAGCCGGCACCGGCGGGCGAACTCGTCCTGCCGGGAAGCGTGTTCGAGCAGGTCGTCCGGGAAGGCGAGCTGGGCACCTGTGACGCGGAGCTGGCCGAGCGGTGGGGCGCGCAGCCGCTCACCGCGGTCGGCGTGCTGGCGGATTTCGCGCTCGTCCGCGCCACCGACGTCGTCCTCGACCCCGACGAACTCGACCCCCGCGAGGGCGACTTCGCCGAGCCGGACGACATCGGGCTGTGCGACGCCGTCGACGTCTGGTGCGAGGACGTGCTCGACCGGCTGCCCGACACGCCCGTACCGCCGGTCGCCACCGAGGTCATTGCCGTAAGGGACCTGGACCTGGTCGACGACGACGCCTGGCCGCAGGCGCTCGCGCTGCTCGCCCGCCCGCCGCTGCGCGACGCGCTCACCCGGAACGTGCGGGTGCTGCTCCCGGACGGCACCACCGAGACCGTACGCCCGTACGCCGCCTGGTGGTTGCGCGGCCAGCCCGTGCTCGGCGGGCGGCACCCGGCCGGGCTGCGGGCCGCGGGCGGCGACCCGCTGCTCACCGGGCTGTACGAGCCCGCCGACGCGCAGGGCTTCGACGACGAGCCGGTGCTGCGCGCGCTCGGCGTGCGCACCTCCGTCGCGGCGCTGCTGGACGAGCCCGGCGGCGCGGCCGAGCTCCTCTCCCGCCTCGCCGACCCCGACCGCACGGTCGAACCCGCACAACTGCACGCAATCTACGGCCAGTTGGCCGAGCTCGAGCCCGAGCAGGTCACCCTGCCCGACGAGCTGCGGGCGGTCGTGGACGGCGAGGTGCGGGTCGTGGACGCGACCGACGCGCTCGTCGCCGACACCCCCGACCTCCTCCCGCTCGCCGCGGGACGTGCCCTGCTGCCCGTAAGCCCCCGCCGCGCGGCCGACCTGGCGGAGCTGCTCCAGGTGCGGCGCCTGAGCGAGGCCTGCGAGGGCCGGATCACCTCCGGCGAGCCCGGCGAGACATACGAGGTCCCGGACCCCGTTCGCACTCTCCTCGGCCCGTCGACGCCCGCGACCTACGTCGAGTACGAGGAGCTGGCCGTCGACGGTGTCGAGGCGGACTGGCGCCGGACCCCGGACGGCGTCGTGCACGCGGCGACGGTCGAGGGCGTGGCGGCGGGCCTGGCCTGGGCCGCGGACCAGTGGCCGCGCCGCTTCGAGGTCGCCGCTCTGCTGGAGGACCCGTCCCGCACAGGGGAGTTGGCGCGGGACCGCTGGTTCGACCAGTAGACGTCAGGTGCGCTGGGCCACTCGTTCGGCCAGGGGGCCATCAGGAGCCCTGGACAGCTGGTTCGATCAGGGTGTCATCAGGGGCCCTGGACCGCTGGTTCGACCAGTAGACGTTCAGGGTGCCCTGAGCCGCTGGTTCGGCCAGGGGGGCGCCGGGGGAGTCCGGCCGGTAGGTCGTCAGGCGGGATCGCGGCGGCGCGTCACGCGCCACGTCCACTCCAGCGCGGCCGAGGCGGCCGCCGCGATCCCGACGGCCGTCCACGGCATGGCCGTCCCGACCAGCCGCAGGTCGAAGAAGCGCTGGAGCCAGGGCGTGGCGAGCACGACCAGGAAGCCGAGGCCCATCGCCAGGACGAGCCCGATCCGCCACCACGTGTACGGCCGCGCGATGATCGCCAGCACCCACAGGGCGATGAGGAACAGCGTCAGCGTCGCCGCGCTGGTCTCCGCCGTGAGCGCGCCCCGCCCGCCGTAGTGCTGCCGGGCCAGCAGGTACGTGGCGAAGGTGGCGGCGCCCGCGATGAGGCCCGCCGGGACCGCGTACCGCATCACCCGGCGTACGAAGTGCGGCCGCGCGCGCTCGGTGTTGGGCGCCAGCGCCAGGAAGAAGGCCGGGACGCCGATGGTGAGGGTGGAGAGCAGGGTCAGATGCCGAGGGAGGAAGGGGTAGGGGACCTGGGAGCAGACCACCAGGATCGCCAGCAACACCGAGTAGACGGTCTTGGTGAGGAACAGCGTCGCCACGCGCGTGATGTTGCCGATCACGCGGCGCCCCTCCGCCACCACCGAAGGCAGCGTCGCGAAGGAGTTGTTCAGCAGCACGATCTGCGCGACCGCCCGCGTCGCCTCCGAGCCCGAGCCCATCGCGACGCCGATGTCCGCGTCCTTCAGGGCGAGTACGTCGTTGACGCCGTCGCCGGTCATCGCGACCGTGTGCCCGCGGGACTTCAGCGCGCCGACCATGTCCCGCTTCTGGCGCGGGGTGACCCGGCCGAACACCGTGCCCGCGTCGAGCCCTTCGGCCATTGCGTCCCGCTCGGCGGGCAGCGCCCGCGCGTCCACGGGCGCGCCCGCGCCGGGCAGGCCCAGCTTGGCGGCGACCGCCCCGACCGAGACCGCGTTGTCGCCGGAGATCACCTTCGCGGCGACATCCTGCTCGGCGAAGTAGCGCAGGGTGCGCGCGGCGTCCGAGCGGAGCCGCTGCTCCAGGACGACCAGGGCGGTGGGACGTATGCCGCGGGCCACGTCCGGATCGTCCAACTCCCGCTCGGCGCGGGCGAGCAGCAGGACGCGCAGGCCCTCGGCGCCGAGGCGGTCGGCGTCGGCGAGGGCGGGGTCGCCGGCGGGCAGCAGCACGTCCGGCGCGCCGAGCAGCCAGGTGCGGTCCGCGCCGTCCGGCGCGCGGAAGGTGGCGCCGCTGTACTTGCGGGCGGAGGAGAAGGGCAGCGTGCGGGTGCACTCCCACGGCCCGCCGTCGGGGGCGTCCGAGTGAGCCGTGCCGAGATCGCGCGGGGCGGCGCCATGCTCGGCGAACTCGCGGCACCCTCGGCCGCCCCCGTCCCTGTCTCCGTCCCCGTCCGCCGTGGGGCCGTTCCCGCCGTCCGGGTAGGCCTTGATGATCGCCTGGAGGCTGGCGTTCGGCCGCGGGTCGGAGCCGCCGAGCGCGCCGAGCACCCGCCGTACGTACGCCGCGTCCGAGCCGTCCAGGGGCCGCAGTTCGGACACGTCCATGCCGCCCTCGGTGAGCGTGCCGGTCTTGTCAAGGCAGACCACGTCCACCCGCGCGAGCCCCTCGATCGCGGGCAGCTCCTGTACGAGGCACTGCCTGCGGCCGAGGCGGATGACGCCGATCGCGAAGGCCACGGAGGTCAGCAGCACGAGCCCCTCCGGGACCATGGGCACGATCCCGGCCACCATGCGCCGTACGGCCTCCCGCCAGTCGTGGTCCTCGACGACGGACTGGCTCACGATGAGGCCGATCGCGGTCGGCACCATCATCCACGTCACGTACTTGAGGATCTCGTTGATGCCGTTGCGCAGTTCGGAGTGGACGAGGGTGAAGCGGGTCGCCTCCTCGGCGAGTTGGGCGGCGTAGGCCGCGCGGCCGACCTTGGTGGCCGTGAAGGCCCCGCCGCCCGCGACGACGAAGCTGCCGGACAGCACCGGGTCGCCGGGCTTCTTCAGTACGGGGTCGGCCTCGCCGGTCAGCAGCGACTCGTCGATCTCCAGGCCGTCGGCCTCGATGACCTCCCCGTCGACGACGGCCTTGTCGCCGGGGCCGAGCTCCACGAGGTCGCCGAGCACGATCTCGGACGTGGCGATCTCGGTGGCCGCGCCGTCGCGGCGCACGGTCGGCCTCGCCTCGCCGATCACGGCGAGGCTGTCGAGCGTCCGCTTGGCCCGCCACTCCTGGAAGATCCCGATCGCCGTGTTGGCCACGATCACGAACCCGAACAGGCCGTCCTGGATCGGGCCGACGACGAGGATGATCAGGAAGAGGCCGCCGATGATCGCGTTGAAGCGGGTGAAGACGTTGCCCCGGACGATCTCCCCGACCGT
>NZ_LIQY01000035.1 GCF_001418495.1 Streptomyces pathocidini
CGACCGGCGCGGGCCCGCGCGGGGCGCTGGTCGCCGGCTCGGTCGGCAACCTCATCGAGTGGTACGAGTTCGGCGTCTACGGCTACTTCGCCACCATCATCGCCGCCACCTTCTTCACCCCCGACGGCGGCGGCGACGCCGAGGCACTCATCAAGACGTACGCGTCCTTCGCACTCGCCTTCTTCTTCCGGCCGATCGGCGCCGCGCTGTTCGGCCGCGTGGGCGACCGGATCGGCCGCCGTCCCACCCTCATCCTCGTCATCCTGCTGATGACCGCCGCAACCACGCTCATCGGCCTGCTGCCCTCCTACGCCACGCTCGGCGCGGCCGCGCCCTGGCTGCTGACACTGCTGCGAGCCGTCCAAGGGCTTTCCGCGGGTGGGGAGTTCGGGGGAGCGGTGTCCATCATGGCCGAGTTCGCCCCGGCGGGGCGGCGCGGGCTGTACGGGGCGTGGCAGTCCTTCACCGTCGCGCTCGGGCTGCTCACCGGCGCGGGCACGGCCGCCCTGCTGGCCACCGTGCTCAGCGAGGAGCAACTCGGCGCGTGGGGCTGGCGGGTGCCGTTCCTGCTGACGCTGCCGATGGGGCTGGCCGCCCTGTGGCTGCGGCTGCGGCTGGCGGAGACACCGGCCTTCCGGGAGATAGAACGGGTGACCGAAAGTGCCCCCGCTGCCGTCGCTGCCCCCGCTTCCTTCTCTGCCGACCCTGCCGACCCTGCCGACTCTGCCGTCGGCGACGGCGCGGCCTCGCCCCGTACCGCGGATGTCGTGAAGGCGATCCTCCTCGGTGCCGGGCGGATCATGGGATGGGCCGCGGCGGGCTACACCTTCCTCGTCGTGATGCCCTCCTACCTCCAGACCACCCTCAACGCCACCTTCCAACAGGCCCTGGTCGCCACGGTCCTGGCCAACCTGGGCTTTGCCGCGTCCATCATCCCGGCGGGCCTGCTCAGCGACCGCCTCGGCAGGCGCGCGGTGATGACCTCCGGCGCGGTGCTGGTGGCGGTCCTGGCGTTCCCGCTGCTCAACCTGTTGCAGGACCCGGGCGCCTCGACCCCCGCCAAGGGCCTGTCGGTGTTCGCGGCGGGCGCCGTCGTCGGCCTGATGGCGGGGCCAGGGCCGGCGATGCTCGCCGAGATGTTCCCCACCCGCGCCCGCTACACCGGACTCGGCCTGGCGTACGCGCTGTCCAACGCCGTCTTCTCCGGCTGCGCGGGCCTCATCATCACCGAACTGATCGAGGACACCGGCAATGTGGACATCCCCGCGTACTACGCCGTCGTGACCTGTGCTCTGAGCGTTCCGGCACTGCTGACCCTGCGCGGCGACGACCACCGCCGCGCGCTCCGGAACTAAGCGGAACTAAGCGGGCCTGACCGGAACTGACCGGAACTGAACTGAACGGCGAGGGAGGGCCTGTGCGCATGCGCGTGATCGGTCTGATGTCGGGCACGTCGTACGACGCGGTGGACGCCGCCGCGGCCGACCTGGCCATCGAGGGGGACAGCCTCGTCCTGACCCCGCTCGGCCTGGTCAGCGAGGCGTACGACGACGAACTGCGCGCAGCGCTGGCGGCCGCGCTGCCGCCGGCCCCGACCACGCTGCGGGAGGTGTGCGCGCTCGACACCCGCATCGGCCAGGCCTTCGCGGCGGTCGCCGCCCGCGCCGACCGTGAACTGTGCGGTGGCCTGGCCGAGTTGGTGGTCTCCCACGGGCAGACCGTCTACCACTGGACCGAGAACGGCCGGGTCCACGGCACGCTCCAGATCGGGCAGCCCGCGTGGATCGCCGAGGAGCTCGGCCGCCCGGTCGTCTCCGACCTGCGCCCCCGCGACGTGGCCGCCGGGGGCCAGGGGGCGCCACTGGTGAGCCTCGTGGACGCGCTGTGGCTGCGCGGGCGGCCAGGCGTTCCGGTAGCCCTGAACCTGGGCGGCATCGCCAACATCACGGTCGCTCCCGGCGCCGCGGACGCCGGCAACCGGGCCGACGCCTCGGCCGATGCCCAGCCCGCCGAGAGCGGCATCGCCGACATCACGGTCGCTTCCGCCACCGCGGAGGCCGATGACCGGACCAACGCCCCAGCCGGTGCCCGGCCCACCGGGGGAAGCCCCATCGCCTCGCCCGCCGACGGCGAACCAGCCGAGCCGGTCGTCGTCGGGGCGTCCGGTGCCCCGCCCGCCGACGGAGCATCGGCCGACCCGCCGGCCGACCCCCTCGCCTTCGACACCGGCCCCGCCAACGCCCTGCTCGACGCCGCTGTCCAGGACCTGACGGGCGGCGGCAGCGCGTACGACGTGGACGGCGCCCTCGCCGCCCGCGGCCGGGTCGACGCCGCACTCCTCGAACACCTGCTGGACGACCCGTACTACGCGAAGCCCCCGCCGAAGACCACGGGCAAGGAGCAGTTCCACCTCCCGTACCTCCGCGCCGCCCTCGCCGGGCGCGGGGACCTCCGCCCCGAGGACGTGATCGAGAGCCTCACGCTCCTCACGGCCCGTACGGTCGCCGACGCGGCCCGCTCGGTCGGTGCCACCGAGGTCATCGCCTCCGGCGGCGGCACCCGCAACCCGACCTTGATGGCCTTGCTGCGCAAGGAACTCGACGGCGTCCCGGTCCGCACCTCGGACGAACTCGGCCTGCCCTCCGCCGCCAAGGAGGCCTACGCCTTCGCCGTCCTCGGCTACCTCACCCTCCACGGCCTCCCGGCCACCCTCCCGACCTGCACGGGCGCCCGCCACCCCAGCGTTCTCGGCTCGATCACCCCGGGCCGCGCGGGCCTGCGGCTGCCACCGGCGCCGGAACGGGCGCCGGTGCGGCTGGAGATCGCGGCGGGCGGCGGCTACTCGGGCACGGGCTACTCGGTCACCGAGAGGCGGAAGTAGATCTGCTCCTGCGGATCGCCCTCGTCGTCGAGCATGATCCGCTGGTGGTGCTGGAGGCCGAACTCCTCCTGCGCCGGGCCGTCGATGAGGTCCAGCAGCGCCCGCCGGGTGCCGACGCTCCAGTGCCCCGCCTGGATGACGTCGTCATCGGTGTCCAGCAGGGCGTTGACCGCGCTCGCCACCGTCTGCTGGATCACGGGGTTGAGGAAGACCGCCGACGCGGCGGGGAAGGCGACCGCCCCCACCAGGCCGATGCTCGCCACGACCCCCTGGATCTCGGCGCGCAGCGCGTTGGGGTCGCCGAAGTCGTGCTCGAAGCCGACCACGTTCAGCGTGAACGGGGTGGGCCGGGTCCAGAACACGGCCTGCTGCTCCGTGATGGTCTCGCCGGCGTCCACGTTCTCGTACGCGACCCGGTTGGTGGGCAGGACCGTGAACCACGTCGAGTCGTTGAAGTGGTTCTCCGGGCGTGAGGGGCGCTGCAGCGGGGAGGCCTCCACCGTGAAGTAGACCTCGTCCGAGGCGCCTTCGTCGAAGCTGGAGTCCTCTCCGAAGCAGTGGAACCCCACGCAGTCGATGCGGATGCCCTGCATGGCCCGGACGCCGTTCTCGGTCTGCCACACGCTGCCGTCGTCGAAGTCGACGTAGCGCAGATCCGTGCCCTGCTCGACGCGCTCGTCGTCCACGGGCAGGCCGAAGGGCCCGGTGGCCCCGCCGCGCTCACGCCACTTGTCGCGGATGGCAGTGCCCATGAAGTGGACGCCGAACTCCTCGTGGAAGTAGATCGAGCCGTCCCTGAAGTCGTTGAAGAACGCCGTACTCCCCGGAACCCGCTTCTTTCCGGTCAGCGGCATGCCCAGGGCCTTCGCCCCGCCGAGGTCGTCGTACTTGCCGTAGATGGGGGCGGGCACCTCGTGGATGCTCTTCTCGGGGAACTCGGGGCTCGCGTATCCGGAGTGGAAGATGGCGCTGTCGCGGCCCTGGAACTCCTGCCAGAACAACTCGCGCCCGGCGAAGGTGTTCCACCGCACCGGTCCGGCCGGCGACCCGAAGCCCACCGCCTGGGCGTGCTGGGCGATCTCCCGGGCGATCGGACCCGTGTCGAAGATCAGGCCGGCCGGGGGTTTGCTGTCCCACGCCTTGCGGTCCACCTCGCCACCGGAGGCGTCGATGAGCAGCGCCTCGTCACCGGAGTTGTTCCACACGGCGTTCGCCATGCCCCAGAAGAGGTGGTGCGGGTCGTCCGTCCCCGTGCCGGTGTGGACGCTGATGTCGTCGTCCGGGTTGAGGACGACGTGCGGGAACCGGAAGGTGTACGGGAATTCGGCGTGGGTGCGGGTGTCCTTGAGCACCCAGCCGGTCAGATCGACGTCGGAGTCGCCGTCGTTGTGCAGCTGGACGACCTCGGAGGTGGGGTCCGTGCCGATGCCGGGGTCGACCAGGATCTTGCGGATCGTGACGTCCTGCTGAGCCATGGTGTCCTCCCGAAGGTCAGGTCAGAAGCCCGGAGAGCCGGGTGCCGTAGGACGGCGGCAGGTTGACCTGCGTCCTGAGCGACTCCAGGAAGTCCGGGTGGAGGGCGGCGGTGAGCGCGTCCAGCTCCAAGGCGTCGGAGACGTCCTCCTCCGCGACCTCGCCCGCCGCGTCGATCACGGGGCCGCTGGGGGTGCGCGCCGCGGAGTGAGGGAGGGGGAGCCGGTGGCGGAGCTCACTGCCCGTGGACTGGATCTCGTCGAGCGCGAGGTTCCAGCGGGGAGTGGAGCCGATGGGGCCTCCGAGCGCTGTCCCGGCGTCCCGCTCCCGGGCGGCCCGGGCCGGCAGCGTCGCCAGAGCGGCGGTGAGGCGGTCGGCGGCATCGGCGAGCGTGAGGCCGGCGACGACGGGGTCGGCGGAAGCCTGGCGCAGCTGCACCGCGCGGTCCTGGGGCGCCTGCTTGGCGAGGAACTCCAGGTCGCCCGGGTCGGGCGTCAGTGCCTCCATGAGCCGGGTGGTGCCGTAGCGGGGCACCCCGTCGACAGCCACCAGCGTGATGTCCACATCGCGGGCCCCGACCAGCGCGCCGTACGGGTCGCCCGCGGCGCCCGCGACGGCGATCAGGTCGGCGCGCTTCCCCGGTTCCAGGGAGCCCAGTACGCGGTCCCAGCGCAGGATCCGCGCCGCGTCCCGGGTGGCCATGACGACCAGCTCCCGATCGGAGAGGACGGGACCGCCGCGGGTGGGGTCGCGCTCCGCGGCCAGGTCGGCGGCGAGCCGCGCGGCCTTGAGCTCTCCGAGCAGCCCCTTGCTGCCCGACACCGACCAGTCCGAGCCCAGCCCGATGAGCAGGCCCGCCGCCTTCGCGGCCGCGATGTCCGCCGTGCCGCCGTACAGCAGCAGATTGGACAGCGGCGACCACACCATGGAACCGCCGTGCCCGGCCAGCACGCCGAAGTCCTCGGCGGTCAGCGCGGCGCAGTGGATGCCCACCAGGTTGTCGGTGATCGCCCAGCGCCCCGGCTCGAATTCGAGGGCCAGGAAGTGCTTGCGGGCGCGGGCGTCGACGCCCTCGGCCAGGTGCAGGAAGAGCCGGTTGGGCCCCTGCAGACGGGCCAGGAACCGCCGCGCGTCGGCCGCCTCCACGTCGGCGATGCGGGACTTGGCCTCCGGCAGCGCCGGATCGTCGGTGGCCTCGATGTTGCGGACGACGCCCCGGTACATGCGGCGGGAACCGGCGTTGCTGAACAGGGCGATCCCCTGGGACGTGGTGGTCCCGTTGACCAGCGCCTTCGCCTCGACATACCGCACCACCGCGGGCATCGCCTCCGGGTCCCTGCCGAGCACCTGCATCGGGCCCGTCACCAGGCGGCCGTAGTCCGGGTTCGAGCTGCCGCCCCACTGCGAGCGGTTGGTGAACCTCCGCGGCACCTGCCACAACTCGAGCACGTCGTACGCCAGATGGTTGTGCAGCTCGATGAGGCCCGGATAGAGCGTCCCACCGGACTCGGCCGGCACCACGTCCTCGTAACCCTCGGGCGGTGCCGCGATCGCGGGGAGTACGGCGTCGATGACTCCCCGATCGATATAGAGGACGCCGTCCTCTAGAACCGAGTCGCGGGCGTTCATCGTCACGACGCGGCCGCGTAGCGCGAATCTCGGGCCGTCCAGGGTGTCTATCGGAGGCATGAGAGCCCTTCCGCCGGTGCGGAGCCCCTCCGCCGGTGCGGACCCCCACCGAGTACCCGGCTCTTCCGGGCCAAACGCCCGCCGGCGTTACCATGCGAAGAGAGGGGGGAATTCCCGGTATTTCCCTTCCAAGAGAGCCGAGTTCCTCATGTGGGATTCCGTGCGCGACAGTTTCCCCGCCTTCTCCACACGCCTGGAGGGCAGAGTCGACCACATGTATCTCGATTCGCTGGGACTGGTCACCATCGGCATCGGATGCAAGATCGATCCGCTGGGGGACGCGCTCGCCCTCGTCGGCTCGTCCTCGCCGCCGCTCCGCAACGGCACCAACACCGCCGCGACCGACGCCGAGGTCAAGGACGAGTGGAACCGCGTCAAGACCGCGAGCGGGGCAGCGCAGTTGCACCTCAGCGGAGCCGGGATCGACAACCTGCTGACCTCCCGGCTGAAGAGCAACGAGACCGCGCTGACCACGTTCTTCCCCGGATTCCCCGACTGGCCCGCGGACGCCCAGATGGGACTGCTCAGCATGGCCTGGGGGCTGGGGGTCAACGGCTTGCGGCCACCCAAGTTCCCCAACTTCCGTACGGCCGTCGCGGGGCGCAACTGGTTTGCCGCGGCCAGGGACTGCAACATGGCGGGATCGGGACTGGTGAAGAGGAACGCGGTCGACCGCGGGCTGTTCCGCAATGCCGCGGTCTCCGCCGAGCCACCGGCCAGCGACCCGAAGACCCTTTTCCTTCCCATTCCCGGAAACCGCCCGCAACTGAGCCTCGGGGACCAGGACTTCGGCAGCGCCGACAACGTTGGGGTCCTCCAGCGGATGTTCCGGCCCGGCCGCCTCGATCTGCTGACCCCCGGCTCCTTCATCCAGGGGTTCTTCGACCACGAGACGGAGGACGCGGTGAAGGCCTTTCAACAGGGCGAGAACAACCTCCCCAACTCCGGCGGCTTCCCGGTGACCGCAGTGGTCGCCGAACTCACCTGGGCGTCGCTCGGCGAACACGCACCCCAGGCCTGACACCGGGAAGACCCGATGCCGCGCCCCATCACCACCGGACTCGACGGCTCCACCGAGAGCCGGGCCGCCGCCGAGTGGGCGGCGCGGGAGGCGACACTGCGCCGCCTCCCGCTGCACCTCGTCCACGCCTGGGCCATGGAGGCCCCCACGGCGCGCACCGCCATGGAGCCCGAGGTCCGCAGGCACTGGGCGCTGCGCATCCTCCGCGAAGCGGAGGCGGACCTCTCGGCGCGCCACCCGGACCTCTCGATCTCCGCCGAGCAGGTGCACGAGCCCCCCGTCGCCGCCCTTCTGGAGCGCGGCGAGCGAGCCGAGGCGCTCGTGCTCGGCTCGCGCGGGCACGGGGCCGTGACCGGCTTCCTCCTCGGCTCCGTCGGGCTGCGGGTGCTGAGCCGGGCCGCCTGCCCGGTCGTCCTGGTGCGCAAGGAGAGCCTGCGGGAGCCGGACCGGGCCGGGGACGAGGTCGTGGTGGGGGTGCAGGCCACCGGCGAACCGGCGGGCGCCCTCCTCGACTTCGCGTTCACCGCGGCCGCGGCCCGGCGCCTGCCGCTGCGCGCGGTACGGGCCTGGCGCCTGCCGCCGCTCTTCGCCCACAGCCCGGAGGCCCTGCGGCAGATGGACGAGGACGGCGGCATCGAGGCCCACGAGCGCAGGGCCCTGGCCGAGACCCTCCGGCCGTTGCGGGAGAAGTTCCCCGACGTGCCGGTGGTCGAGCACGTGGAACTCGGCAGCGCCACCGAGGTCCTGCTGACGGCCGCCACCCGCGCCCGCCTCCTGGCCGTCGGCCGCCGCACGGAGCACCCCGCCCTCGCCACCCGCCTCGGCCACGTCGCGTACGCGGTCCTCCACCACGCCCACTGCCCCATCGCGGTCGTGCCCCATGACTAGCGGCGGCCGGGCGGAAGGCGGCCGGGCGGAAGAACGTGTACGGCTCGCCCGGAAGCCGTACGAGCGCGAGCTGTTCCGGCTCCAGACCGAACTCGTCAAGCTCCAGGAGTGGATTCGCGCCGAGGGCGCCCGCCTCGTCGTGGTCTTCGAGGGCCGCGACGCCGCCGGCAAGGGCGGCACGATCAAGCGCGTCACCGAACACCTCAATCCGCGCGTCGCCCGCATCGCCGCCCTGCCGGTGCCCACCGAGCGCGAACGGACGCAGTGGTACTTCCAGCGGTACGTCGAACACCTCCCTGCCGCGGGCGAGATCGTGCTGTTCGACCGCAGCTGGTACAACCGCGCCGGCGTGGAGCGCGTCATGGGCTTCTGCACCGACGAGGAGTACGACCGCTTCCTGCGCCAGTGCCCGCAGTACGAGCGGATGCTGGTCGAGGACGGGATCCTGCTGCGCAAGTACTGGTTCTCGGTGAGCGACGCCGAGCAGGAGCGGCGGTTCCGCAAGCGGCTCGGCGACCCCACCAAGCGCTGGAAGCTCTCGGCCATGGACCTGGAGTCCATCAGCCGGTGGGAGGCGTACTCCCGTGCCAAGGACGCGATGTTCGCGCACACCGACATCCCGGAGGCGCCCTGGTACGTCGTCGAGAGCGACGACAAGCGCGCCGCCCGCGTCAACATGATCGCCCACCTGCTGTCGACCGTGCCGTACGGGGAGGTCGGACCGGCGGAGCTGACCCTGCCGCCCCGCCCGGAGTCCACCGGCTACCAGCGCCCGCCGAAGGACCTCCAGACGTACGTGCCGGACCACGCCGCCACGCTCGGCCACATCTAGCCGGACCACCCCAGCCCCTCCGGCCGGTCATGGTGCACGCCACCGGTGCCGTGCACCAACGCCCCTCTCATCGCCGGCACATGACCTGGTCTCGGTTTGGCCGCAAGACCACCCCCAAGGGTTGACGCGGCCGTGCCGAGGGCCCATCTTGAACGATCAAATCGCCGCAACGGGCAGCGCGCGAAGGGACGTTCGCCGCCGCCCGGACAACAGCCGCGTGAACGGTAGGAGGAACAGGGTGAGTTCGTCGCAGATGAGCCGCGGGGAGTGCGGCACAGAGCCCGGCCTCCGGGCCCACGCAGACCCCAGGGTGCGCAGGCGGGGTGTTCCCGCCCCGGCGCGCACCTGGGCCGTCGCGGCCTCGGCCGCACTGCTCGCCACGGCGCTCGCCGGCTGCGGCTCCGACTCCGAGCAGGAGCCGTCGGCGGGCAGCCCCGCCGAGTTCAAGGGCCGCGGCCCCATCACCCTGGCCACCGGCAAGGACACCACCCGCACCATTCAGGGCCAGCTCGACCGGTGGAACAAGTCCCACCCCGACGAGAAGGTCACCCTCGTCGAACTGCCCGAGAGCGCCGACCAGCAGCGCCAGCAGTTCATCCAGAACGCCCAGACCAGGTCCGACGCCTACACGGTCCTCAACCTCGACCCCATCTGGGTCGCCGAGTTCGCCGCCAACCAGTGGGTGGACCAGCTCCCCGCCGACAAGTTCCCGCTCGACAAGATGCTCCCGGCCGTCGTCAAGACCGGCCAGTACTTCAACAAGCAGTACGCCATCCCGTACAACACCAACGCCGGGCTGCTCTTCTACCGCGAGGACCTGCTGGACAAGGCCGGCGCGAAGCCGCCCACCACCTGGAAGGAGATGAAGGAGACCTGCGCGAAGGTCGCCGAACTTCCCGAGGGCAAGGGCGTCGACTGCTACGCGGGCCAGTTCGACAAGTACGAGGGCCTGACCGTCAACTTCTCCGAGGCCGTCGCCTCGGCCGGCGGCACCGTCGTGGACGCCCGCGGCAAGGCAACCGTCGACACCCCGGCCGCCAAACAGGGCCTGCGGTTCCTCGCCGAGGGATTCAAGGACGGCACCTTCCCCAAGGAGTCCTCCACCTTCCAGGAGGAGGACGGCCGCCGCGCCTTCCAGTCCGGCAAGCTCGTCTTCCACCGCCAGTGGCCCTACCAGTGGGCCCTGGCGGGCGCCAAGGACGGCTCCAGCAAGGTCGCCGGCAAGTTCGGCGTCGCCCCGCTGCCGGGCCTCGAGGGCCCCGGCACCTCCTCCCTCGGCGGACTCGACCTGGCCGTCAGCAAGTTCGCCAAGAACAAGGCCACGGCGCTGGACTTCATCAAGTTCTTCTCCAACGAGGCCAACGCCCGCACCAACCTGAAGGCCAGCTCGGCCGCCCCGCCCTACACCGACCTCTACGACGACCCCGAACTCCGCAAGCAGTTCCCCTACCTGGACACGCTCAAGACCTCGCTGACCAACGCCACCCCGCGCCCCGCCGTCGTCCAGTACGGGGACGCCACCGCGGCCATCCAGGAGAGCGCCGCCGCCGCGCTGAACGGGTCCACGTCCGTGGACGCCGCGCTGGCCGAGATGCAGCGGAACCTCTCCGCCGCGATCGCAGAGAAGTAAGCGGCGGCACCCGCCCGTGACCGCCCTCACCTCGGCGGCGCCGCAGCCCGACGCCGCGCCCCGGCCCGCGCGCACCTTGCGCCGGGCCGGGACCGGCCGGCTGGCCGCCGCGCTCCTCTCGCCGACGCTGCTCGTCCTCGGCCTGGTCGCCGCCTACCCCGTGCTGGCGGCCTTCCGGCTCTCCTTCCAGGTCTCCAGCGAGTCCATCGACCCGCAGACCGGGTTCAAGGTGACCACCACCTCGTACGGCCTGGACAACTACGCGGCCGTCTTCACCGGGGAGCGTTTCCTGCGACCCTGGTGGAACACCACCTCCTTCGCGCTCGTCTCGGTCGCCATCGAGGTACTGATCGGCGTGGCCATGGCATTGGTGATGCACCGGGCCTTCCGCGGACGAGGGCTGGTGCGCGCCGCGATCCTCGTCCCCTGGGCCATCCCGACGGCCATCTCCGGCCTCCTCTGGAAATGGATCTTCAACAGCCAGGGCGTCGCCAACGAACTGCTCGGCGCCAAGGTGCTGTGGAGCAGCGAGGGCTTCCAGGCCTGGCTGTCCGTGGTCATCGCCGACACCTGGAAGACCGCCCCCTTCATCGGGCTCCTCGTCCTCGCCGGGCTCCAGATCATCCCCGGTGAGCTGTACGAGGCGGCGCGGGTCGACGGCGCCTCGCCCTGGCGCGCGTTCTGGCGCATCACCCTGCCGCTGGTCCGCCCGGCCCTCGTGGTCGCCGTGCTCTTCCGGCTGCTCGACGTCCTGCGCATGTTCGACCTGCCCTACGTGCTGGTGGGCCCGCGCAAACACTCCGTCGAGACGCTGTCGATGATCGCCTTCCAGGAGATGACCAACCTGCGGTTCGGCACCGCCGCCGCCTACGCGACCGTGCTGTTCCTCTACATCGCAGCCGTGTCCTTCGCCTTCGTCAAGCTGTTCGGCGCCGACCTGATCGGCCGGGGCACCGGGAGGCCGGAATGAGCACAACCACCCCTGCGGAAGCGGGAGTTCACGGCGCGGCCGACCCCGTACGCGCCGCCCGGCGCCGCCGATGGAGCGGCTCGGCGTTGGCCCGGCGCGCCGGCATCGGCGTCATCGTCCTCTACTGCCTCGCGCCCTTCTTCTGGATGGTGGTCTCCAGCCTCCGCCGACCCACCGACCAGTTCTCCAACGCCCCGCTCCCGGCGCCGATCTCCTTCGACAACTACGCCGCGGCCTTCGACGCGCGCAACGGCTTCGCCCGCGCCCTGGCCAACAGCCTGGTCGTCGCCGGGACGACCACGGTCATCACGCTGATCGTGGCGATCAGCGCCGGATACGCGCTGGCGCGGCTGCAGTTCCGCGGCAAAACCCTGATCCTCACGCTCGTCATTGCCGCGTCGATGTTCCCGCCGATCACCCTCGTCGTACCGCTGCTCGAACTCTTCACGGACGCGGGCTGGATCAACACCTACCAGGCGATGATCGTGCCCAGCATGAGCTTCGCCCTGCCACTGGCCGTGTGGAACCTCACCGCGTTCTTCCGACAGATGCCCGCCGAGCTGGAGAAGGCCGCCCAGGTGGACGGCTGCACGCCCGCCCAGGCCTTCCGCAAGGTCGTCCTCCCGCTCGCCGCGCCAGGCGTGTTCACCACGGCGATCCTCGTCTTCATCTGCGCCTGGAACGAGTTCCTCATCGCGGTGAGCGTGGTCAACGACCGCGGCATGATGACCGCCAACGTGATCGTTTCGCTGTTCACCGGGCAGTACAAGTACGACCAGCCCTTCGGTACGCAGATGGCGGCCGGGGTCGTGGTGACGCTGCCGCTGGTGCTCGCCGTGCTCTTCTTCCAGCGCAGGATCGTCGACGGACTCACCGCAGGAGGACTGAAGTAAGTGCCCGCACCCTCGCGCCGTACCCCCTCCGGACCTTCCGCCGCGGCCCCGGCCCTTGCCCCGGACGAGTGGGTGCTCACCACCGACGACCCGGTGCATGACTACCACCCCACGTTCACCGGCAACGGCTGTGCGGGGGCGCGGGTTCCGGCGGCCGGCAACGGGTACGCCGAGGCGCCCGTGCCCACCCAGTTCCACGTCGCCGGCTTCTACACCGGCCGAGAGGGGGAGTGGTCGCGCAAGGCGGGCCTGCCGGCCTGGTCGACGCTGGACGTGGGGGAGGGGAGCGCCACGTTCAACGCGGCGTTCGCGCCGGAGACTCCGCCCGGCACCTCCGGCGAGGAGGCCGGTGGGAACCCGGTGGGCGGCGACTGGGCACCGGTCGGAAACCCGCTCCCCACCGCGGCCCGGGGCATCACCGGCTACCGGCAGTCCCTGGACCTGCGCACCGGAGCCGTCACCACCGCCGCCCGCTGGACCTCACCGGCCGGGCGCGTCACCGACGTACGGTACGAGCTGCTCATCGACCGCTCCCGCCCGCACGTTGCGGCCGTGACGGTGACCGTAACTCCCCACTGGAACGGCCCACTTGAGGTCACCGACGCGCTGGACACCCGGGCGGCGACACGGGTGCGGAACACGCGGACCGGCGGGTCCGGTGGCCTGATCTGGCTGACGACACAGGCCCAGGGGAGCGCGATCCCGGCGGCGCTGGTGTCCGTGCTCCGAGGTCCGGCGGGGGAGTGGGCAGTGGCTTCCGGCACCCGTTCCCTGACGGTCGAGGCAGCGGCCGGCGCGTCGTACACCTTCACCAAATACGTAGGCATCGCGACGGGCCACGACGGGGACGATCCGCTGTCCTTGGCACGCGAGGCGGCGGAAGACGCCGCCCGCGCCGGATACGCGGCCCTCTCGGCCGACAACCGCCGCGCCTGGGACCGGGAGTGGGAGGGCGACATCGCCGTGCGCGGCGACGCCCGCCTCCAACGGCAGGTGCGGGCCGCCAAGTTCTACCTCCTCACCAGCGTCCGCGCGGGCCTTCCCTGGTCGCCGTCCCCGGCCGGGCTCTCCAGCGACGGCTACAACGGACACGTCTTCTGGGACACCGAGACCTGGATCTGGCCAAGCCTGCTCGCCCAGTACCCCGACATCGCCGAGAGCGTCCTCGACTACCGGGTCGACCGCCTGGACGCCGCCCGCGCGTACGCCGAGGCGGGCGGTCACCGGGGCGCCCGCTTCCCCTGGGAGAGCGCCCTCGACGGCGCCGAGGACACCCCCGCGTGGGCCCCCTGCGGCACCTACGAGCAGCACATCAGCGCCGATGTCGCTCTGGCCTTCTGGCAGTTCTGGCTCGCGAGCGGGGACGAGCGGTGGCTGCGCGAGAAGGGCTGGCCCGTGCTGCGCGGGATCGCCGACTTCTGGGCGAGCCGGGCCGAGACCGGCGAGGACGGCCGCCACCACATCAACGGCGTGATCCCGCCGGACGAGTACGCGGCCCCGCACGACGACTCCGTCTACACCAACGTGGCCGCCCGCGCGGTGCTCCGGTTCGCCGCGGAGGCGGCGGCGGTTCTCGGGAAGACGCCGGACCCGGAGTGGGAGCGGGTGGCGGACGGCCTGGTGGTCCCCTTCGACGAAACCCGGGGAATCCACCCGGAGTTCGCGGGCTACGAGGGGGAGAAGATCAAGCAGGCCGACGTCGTCATGCTGGCCTATCCCTGGGAGCACCCGCAGCCGGCGGAGGTGACACGGGTCGACCTGGCGTACTACGGCTCGCGTACCGATGAGAACGGTCCGTCGATGACGGACTCGGTCCACTCCATCGTTCACGCCCAACTGGGCGACGCGAAGACGGCGTTCGAGCACACCCGCCGCAGCGTCGAGCCGTTCGTACGGCCCCCGTTCGACCAGTTCGCGGAGGACCGCAACGGAGGGGCGTTCACCTTCCTGACGGGACACGGCGGCTTCCTGCAGGAATTCCTCTACGGCTACTCGGGCCTGCGGTGGCGTGCGGACCGCGTGGTGCTGTCCCCGATCCTCCCGGAGGAGCTGACGGGCATCACCCTCCACGCCATGCGCTGGCGCGGCCGCGTCTTCGACATCGACATCGCGCGGGAGGTGACCACGGTCCGGTTGAGGCAGGGAGCGGCGCTTCCCGTCGAGGTCTCCGGCAGCATGTACGCCGTGGTGCCCGACGGAAAGGCGACCTTCCCCACGCCGAGAGCCTGGCCGCACCGCTAACCGGCCGCACTGCTGACGCGGACGATCAGCTCCGGTTCCAGTAGGCGGCTGGAGACGGCCACCCCGCCGGAGGCGATGCAGTGGAAGAGGCCGGCCATGACCAAACCGCCCACCGCTTCGATCGGTTGGCGCAGGCTGGACAGGCCGATGGCGTCCGCCGCGGGGGTGTCGTCGAAACCGACCAGGGCGACGTCGCGTCCCGGCCGCAGCCCGTGGTCTCGCACGGCCTGGAACGCCCCCACCCCCAGGGTGTCCGTCGCCGCGACGACCGCCGTCGGCGGCTCCGGCCGGTCCAGCAGCTCCGTCATGAGGCGGGTTCCGCTCGACACGGTGTCGGGCCCCCGTACGTCGAGCCGGTGGCTTGCCGCGAGCAGGCCGTGGCTGTCCATCGCCGCCAGCCACCCCCGGGCCCGCGCGTCCCCGACGCTCGACCCCTCGGGCCACCCGAGGAACCCGATCCGCCGGTGCCCGGCCCCCACCAGGTGCTCGACGGCGGCCGCCGTCCCCGCCGCGTTGTCGACGTCGACCCAGCTGTACCGGTCGGCCCTCGACGCCGTACGCCCGAAGGCCGCGAACGGCACGCCCGCGGCGGCCAGTTGGGCCGGCCTGGGATCGTGCGGCGCCAGGTCGTACAGCACGACCCCGCTCACCGCGCCCGTACGCCACAGGTGCGCGCAGCGCTCGCTCTCGCCCTGGATGTCCGGCGCCGTGAACAGCAGCACGTGATGGTCGCCCGCCTCGCCCGCCTCGGACAGCGCGTGCAGGAAGCGGTCGTGGATGCCGGCCACCGACTCGGTGGCCACCGGCTGGATGCGGTACCCCACCATCCCGGGCGAACTGGCCCGCAGCGAACGCGCCACCCGGTTCGGGTGGTACCCGAGTTCGGCGATGACCCGCTCGACCCGCTCACGGGTCCCCGGCCGTACGCGGTGGGGCGCGTTGAGGACGTTGGACACGGTCTGGCGGGACACCCCAGCCGCCCCGGCGACGTCCGAGATCGTGGCGGAGCCCCCCGGAGCGGGGCGCCCCCGCCCGGATGTGAGTGCCACGCCACGTCCCCCGATGCTCGTGCCGACGACGGCCCGGCACGGTGACGGCGCCCGCGGCCAGGCGGAAGCCCGACGTCCGGGTGACGGGATTTTATCGTTCAACCAGAGCCTGTCGATCCCTCCGGCACCGCGCGCAAAAGCAGCAGGGCGATGTCGTCGGTGCGGGGGCCCGTGGCGTGGGTGCGGGCGATCAGGGTGTCCGCGAGCTGCTCCACCGGCAGGTTCCCGGAGTGCGCCAACTCGTCGGACAGGCCCGCCAGTGCCTCGTCCAGGTCGACACCCGGGGTCTCGATCAGGCCGTCGGTGTAGAGGGCGATCGTGGTGCCCGGCGGCATCGGGAACTCGGTCTGCGGATAGGCGCTGTCCGCCTCGATCCCCAGCAGCAGCCCACCGGGCGCGGACAGCGCGCGGACCGTCCCGTCGGGGGAGCGGACCAGCGGGTACGGGTGCCCCGCGCTGGCCAGGCGCGCCACGTGGTTGTACGGATCCAGGCGCAGGCAGGCGCAGCTGGCGAAGAGCCCCGAATCGAGGTCCGCCAGCAGGCGGTTGGTCCCGGCCAGCACCTCGCCGGGACTCGCGTCGGCCGTCGCGTAGGCGTGCACGGCGGTCCGGATCTGGCCCATGAGGGCCGCCGCGGTGACGTTGTGGCCCTGCACGTCGCCGATGACCGCGGCCGCGCTGTCCCGGCGCAGCCGTACGAGGTCGTAGAAGTCGCCGCCGATGTCCATGCCCTCCGTGCCGGGCAGGTACCGCGCGGCGGTCGCCAGGCCCGGCACGGCAGGGAGGGCGTGCGGCAGCAGGCCGTCCTGCAGCCCGCGGGCCAGCGCCAGCTTCTTGTCGTACAGCCGGGCCCGGTCCAGGGCCTGGGCGATCAGTCCGCCGAGCGAGGTCAGGACGGCGCGCTCGGTGGTGGTGAAGCGGTGGCGCTCGGCATAGCCGAGGACGCACGTGCCGATGGGGCGGCCGGAGGCGATCAGCGGCAGGAACGCCCACGACGCCATGCCGTCGTGGATGCCCGCGCGGTGCGGGAAGGCGCGGTCCAGCTCCTCCGCCGACTCGAAGAACCACGGCCGGCCCGCGGCCATCGCCCGCGCGCCGGGCGTGAAGGACAGGGTCGGG
>NZ_LIQY01000350.1 GCF_001418495.1 Streptomyces pathocidini
GTCCACCCAGCCCTCGTGCTCGATGCCGATGGAGCGCGTGTTGTAGTCCCAGTTCCCGGCGTGCCAGCCCACGTCCTTTTCGCGCACGCACCGGGCCACGTGCCCGTCCTCGGAGCGGACCAGATAGTGGGCGGAGACCTCGGCGCCGGGGTTCTGGAAGATCTTGATCGTGTCGTCGTATGTCTCCTGGGCGACGTGGACGACCACGAAGTCGATGGGGTACTCGACCGGTCGGGCCGCGGCGGTGTAGTTCCGGGGGCTCGCGGGCTGCCAGTCGGCGTCGGGGTAGTCGCGGGCGATCAGGCGGGCGCGGGAGCGCGGGCGGATGGTGGTGTCGGCGTCGGCTCGGGGCTGGAGGGCGGCCGCGGTCACGGCTGCGGTGGTGGCCAGCATCAGGCCACCTCGCAGAAAGGAGCGGCGGGCCGGGGCGGGGGAGTCCATGAAGCCTCCAAAGGCGGCACGCTCATGACATCTCCCTGCCCATGGTGACTCCCGTGATCAGTGCTGCCAAGGAGTCAGACCGCCTCGGATCAGGCGGAGTTGCCGCGCATGGCCCGCATGGGGTCGTTGAGCACGCCCTGCACCACCGAGTGCGCCGCGCCCAGCAGCGGTCCGTCCCGTCCGAGCGTCGAGACGACGATCTCACTGTACGGGCGGGCAGCCAGCCGGCGCGCCAACTCGCGCTCGGTGGCGGGCAGCAGCCATGGCGAGAGCTCCGCGAGCGCCCCGCCGAGCACCACGGCCTGTGGGTCGAGCAGGTTCACCACCCCGGCCAGCGCCGCCCCCAGCGCCGAACCCGCCCCGCGCAGCGCCCGCAGCACGGCCGCGTCGCCGTCCGCGGCCCGCGCCCGCAGCCGCGGGATTCCCTCGCCCGCGGTCATTCCCGCGGCTCTGAGTACGGCCTCCTCGCCGGCGTACTGCTCCAGGCACCCGCGCCCGCCGCACGCGCACGGGTGCCCCTCGGCCCGTACGGGCACGTGGCCCAGCTCTCCGGCGAACCCGCGGATGCCGCGCAGCAGTTCGCCGTTCAGGACGACCGCCCCACCGATGCCGATCTCCGCCGACACGTGGACGAAGTCGCGGGGGGACTCCGCGCCGCCGAGCCAGAGTTCGGCGAGGGCCCCGAAGTTGGCCTCGTTGTCCACGGACAGGCCGGTCCACACGGCCGGCCCGGCTGCCTCGCCCGGCAGCCAGCGGGACAGGTCGACGTCCTGCCAGCCGAGGTTGGGGGCGCGTACGACGGTGGCCGCGTCGCGGGCCACGAGCCCGGGCACGGCCACCGCGAGCCCGGCGGGCCGCAGCCCCTCCCGCTTGGCGTCGGCCTCGACCCGCCGAACGAGCTCGGCCAGTCTGCGCAGTACGCGTCCCGGGGCGCTGTCGCGGTTGGTCGCGGCCCTCTCGGCACGCGCCCGCACGCGCCCGCGCAGGTCGACCGCGCAGACGGCGAGGTGGTCGACCCCGATCTCGGCGCCGAGTCCGGCCGGGCCCTGCTCGCTGAGCGCCAGGGCGCTCCCCGGCCGCCCGACGGTCCCGGGCCTGGTGCGGCCCAGCTCCACCAGCAGCCCGCCGCGCGTCAGTTCGTCGACGAGCGTGGAGACGGCGGCCCGCGTCAGCCCGATCCGCCCGGCGACCTCGGCCCGGGACAGGGGCCCGTGCGCGGCGACGGCGTGCAGTACGAGCGACAGGTTCCGCTGCCGCATGGCCTGCTGCGTATGGGGGACCGCGGTCACCACAGCACGAGTCCTTTCCGTTCGGGCGGGGCCTTTTGGGCTCTGGTCGGGCGGGACCTATGAGCTCTGGATCCCCTTCTTCGGTGCCTGTGTCACTCGCCGCCCAGCAGCGCTCCCGCCCCGTGGAGTGTCGAGGCCAGCCTCTCAAGCGTCGCGTCGTCCCGCTCGACCGCCTCGTACGCGGGCCCGTCCGTGGTCGACCACCGCCGCGCCACCGAAGCGGCGTCCTCGCCGAGCAGCACACCGGCCGCCTGGGCCGCCGCGCCGAGGGCGACCAGCTCAGAGGCGCCCGGCACCACCACCGGCCGCCCCGAGAGCCGCCGCACGGTCTCCCGCCAGGCGACGCCCTTCGCGCCGCCGCCGATGAGCAGGATCGGCGCCTGGGGGTCGGCGTCGCTGTCCAGCACGAGGTCCAGCGCTTGCAACAGGGCGAACACCGCGCCGTCGTAGGCGGCTTGGAGGACCTGCCCGCCGGTCGTGTCGTGCCGCAACCCGTTCAACAGACCGGACGCGTACGGCAGATACGGCGTCCGCTCGCCGTCCAGGAATGGCAGCAGCGCGAGCTCCCCGCCCGGCTCCACCGCCTCCCGGTCGAGCCCGAGCAGGGCCGTGATCCGGTCCACGGCCAGCGTGCAGTTCAGCGTGCAGGCCAGGGGCAGCCAGTCGCCCCGCGCGTCCGCGAAGCCGGCGACCGTACCGGTCGGCTCGGCGGGCCGCCGCCGCGACACCGCGTACACGGTCCCGGACGTGCCGAGGCTGAGCACCGGCTGCCCGGGGCGCAGCCCGAGGCCCAGCGCTGCGGCCATGTTGTCGCCGGTGCCGGCGGCGACCACCGCGCCCGGCGCGAGCGGCAGTCCCGCCAGCCCGTCCCGTACGGTTCCGGCCGCCTCGCCGGGGGCCAGCACCTCGGGCAGGGCGGCAGGGGAGAGGCCCACGTGGTCCAGCAGTTCGATGTCGTAGCTTCCCGCCGCCGAGGCGCTCGCGCCCGACCACCAACCCGTGCCCGAGGCGTCGCCGCGGTCGGTCGTGCCGCGGCCGGTCAGCCGCTCGGTGAGGTAGTCGTGCGGCAGCCGGACCGCGGTCGTCTTCCTGGCGGCCGCCGGTTCGTTCTCGCAGAGCCAGGCCCACTTGGTGATCGTGAACGAGGCGGCGGGCACGCTCCCGACGCGCTCGGCCCAGGCCTTGGGGCCGCCGAGCTCGGCGACGAGCCGGTCGCGCTGCGGCGCCGAGCGCACGTCGTTCCAGAGCATTGCGGGCCGCACCGGACGCCCCGCCGCGTCGAGCGTGACGAGGCCGTGCTGCTGGCCGCCGACCGACAGCGCCGCCGCCTCCCGCGCGGCCGGTCCGCACTGCGCGAGCGCCTCGCACAGGGCCGACCACCACTGCTCGGGGTCGCTCTCGCGGGCACGGCCGGGGCCGTCGCCGACCTGGTGGGGGGCTTGGCCGCGCGCGATGACCGTGCCGGTCGCGGCGTCGACGACCAGGGCCTTCGTGGACTGCGTCGAGCTGTCCACGCCGACGACCAGCGGTCCCTCCGGTGCTGCCATCGCGATGTCCTTCCTCGGGTCTGCCTGCGGTTCCGGCTCGGCGCACCCGGTGCTCGACCGGTGGCGCGCCTGATGCTTTGCCCTGATTCGCTCCACGGGGCTTCCCCGCGCCGCTCACGCATACTAATTTGTCAACGGCCATGACGAAATACCCGAGGGAGCCGCGATGAGCTACCAGCCCACCCCCGACGACAAATTCAGCTTCGGACTCTGGACGGTCGGCTGGCAGGGCCGGGATCCGTTCGGCGAGGCCACCCGCCCGGCCCTCGACCCCGTCGAGTCCGTACAGCGGCTCGCCGAGCTCGGCGCGTACG
>NZ_LIQY01000351.1 GCF_001418495.1 Streptomyces pathocidini
TGACGTGCCACCGCGCTCCGGACAGAGGCGGGGACACAACCGGTCCCCCCCTCGGCACCGTCCCAGCCGCCACCGCGGTGGTCACCCACCGCCGCGGCCGGAGGCGGCCCTGTGAGCCGCCCGCGGGCAGACCAACGCCGGTGGCCTCACCCCGCCGCTCGTGGTCAGACCAACGGCCGGTGGCCCTCAACCTCGGGGCCCTGACTGCGGAAGTCGGGCTTTGCGGTCTCGGTGGGGGCCGGTGGCCTCAGCCTTGGGGGCCTGGTCCGTCCCGCAGGCCGGCGCGGCCCTCGCCCGGCGGCAGGGGCCCCGGCTTCGATTCGGGCGGTGGGCCACCGCCCCGGGTCGAGGGCGGGTCCTCGCGCGGGGTCGAGGGCAGGTTCTCGCCCAGGTTCAGCGGCGGGTTCTCGCGCGGGGGCAGCGGCGGGTCCTCGCCTGGGTTTAGGGGTGGGGACGTGACCGCGCAGTGGGTTCGGCACTCGGCGTGGCAGGGCTGGGGCTCGCCCTCGGCGGGCGGGGCCAGGGCCTTGGGGCGGACCGTGAACCAGGCGATCAGGGCGCCTGCCACCAGGACGCCGGCGCAGATCGGCATCGACCGGCGGAACGTCGGGTCGAAGGCCGCCGCCGAGCGGTACGCCTCAGGGCCCGAGCCCGCGAGCAGCGGCAGGGCCGCGACCGCGATCAGCCCGGCCGCGCGCGCCACCGCGTTGTTGACGCCGCTGGCGAGCCCGGCGCGCCCGACGTCCACCGAGGCAAGGACGGTGGCGGTCAGCGGCGCGACCAGCAGCACCATGCCCGAGCCCAGCACCAGCAGCGCGGGCAGGATGTCCGTCCAGTACGACGCCCCGGCCCCCGCCCGCAGCATCAGCAGCATCCCGGCCGCGCACAGCAGCGGCCCGACGGTCAGCGGGATGCGCGGGCCGATCCGCTGGCCGAACTCCCCCGACCGGGCCGACAGCAGCAGCATCAGCAGCGTCGTCGGCAGCAGCGCCGTACCGGCGGCGAGCGCCGAGTAGCCCACGACTACCTGCAGTTGCAGCACGGACAGGAAGAAGAACCCGCCGAAGGCGGCGTACACGCACAGCGTCACGGCGTTGACCGCCGTGAACTGCCGGGAGGCGAAGATCCCCGGCGGCAGCATGGGATCGCGCCGCCGCCGCTCCAGCCGTACGAACGCGGCGCCCAGCAGCAGCCCGCCCACCGCCGCCCCCACGACCATCGGCGACGCCCCGTGCTCCGGCGCGCCGATCAGCGCGTACGTCACCCCGCCCAGCGACAGCGCGCCCAGCACGGCGCCCGCGGCGTCGAACCGCCCGTGCGCGGACGGGTTCCGCGACTCGGGTACGTGCCGCAGCGCGATCGGGACGCAGACCGCGGCCACCGGCACGTTCAGCAGGAACACCCAGCGCCAGCCCGGCCCGTCGACGAGCCAGCCGCCGAGGAACGGCCCGACGGCCGCCGCGACGCCGCCGAGCCCGGACCACGCGCCGACCGCCCGCGCCCGGTCGTCCGGGTGGAAGGTGGCCTGGATCAGCGCGAGGGAGCCGGGCGTGAGGAGGGCCCCGCCGATGCCCTGGAGGGCACGGGCGGCGATCAGCACGGTGGCGTTGGGCGCGAGCCCGCAGGCCAGGGAGGCCAGCGCGAACCACACGATGCCGAGGACGAACACCCGCCGCCGCCCGAACCGGTCGCCCAGCGCCCCGCCCAGCAGGATCAGCCCGGCGAGGGTGAGCATGTACGCGTTGACGGTCCACTGGAGGACCGCCAGGTCGGCATCGAGGTCGGCGCCGATGCGCGGGAGGGCCACGTTGACGACCGTGCTGTCCAGCATCGCCATCCCCGACCCCAGCACGGCCGCGAGCACCACCCACCGCCCGGCGGCCTGCCCCATCCGGACGCCCCCGGCCCGGCCGGAAGCGGTCTCGGCGGGACCGGGCCCGGCCGAAGCGGGGGACGCCTGGGCGGACCCACCCTCAACAGCCCCCTCAGCAGCCCCGGGCTCCCGCCCGGGCCCGTCCGCGGCTCCACGCGAGGCATCGCCCATGGCTCGATGATCCCTCGCCCCGCCGGGAACGGGCCAACCCGGCCGGACCGGGACCGTGCGAAACCGCCGGCAGCGGACGCCCGTACGTGTCGGGCTCGCCCCTTCCGGGCAGTGGCCGGTGCGCAGGTGCGATGTCTACGGGCGATGTCGACGGGCGCAATGCCGACGGGGCACTTCTTGGGGGTACTTCTTGGCGACGACGTACGCGACGACGTACGCCGCCCCGGCCAGGGCGACCGCGCCGGTGACCACGCGAAACGGGCCCGGCGCCCCGCCGAAGCGAGGTGCCGGGCCCGGAGGAACCGCGTCCGGGAAGCGCTCCCGAAGGGACCGCGCACCAGACACGCTCCCGGAGAAACCGCGTACTCGACGCGTTCCCGGAGCGACCGCGTACAGAGACAGCGACCGCGTACGAGACGCGCGCCGCGCCTACTTCAGGTGCGTCCCCGTGGACCGCAGGTCCGCGCACGCCTTGGTGACGCGCTCGGCCATGCCGGCCTCGGCGAGCTTGCCCCAGCTGCGCGGGTCGTAGGTCTTCTTGTTGCCGACCTCGCCGTCGACCTTCAGCACACCGTCGTAGTTGCGGAACATGTGGTCCGCGACCGGGCGCGTGAAGGCGTACTGGGTGTCGGTGTCGAGGTTCATCTTCACGACGCCGTTCTCCAGCGCGGTGCGGATCTCCTCCTCGGTGGAGCCGGAGCCGCCGTGGAAGACGAAGTCGAACGGGTCGGTCTTGCCGTGCTTGGCGGCGATGCCGTCCTGGAGCTCGCGCAGCAGATCGGGGCGGAGGACGACGTTGCCCGGCTTGTAGACGCCGTGCACGTTGCCGAAGGAGGCGGCCAGCAGGTAGCGGCCCTTCTCGCCCAGGCCGAGGGCCTCGGCGGTGCGCTCGACGTCGGAGACGGTGGTGTACAGCTCGTCGTTGATCTCGTGCGAGACGCCGTCCTCCTCGCCGCCGGTCGGGGTGATCTCGACCTCGAGGATGATCTTCGCCTTGACGGCCTCGGCGAGCAGCTCCTGCCCGATGGCCAGGTTCTCGTCGAGCTTCTCGGCGGAGCCGTCCCACATGTGGGACTGGAACAGCGGGTTCTGCCCGGCGGCCACCCGCTCCTGCGACACGGCCAGCAGCGGACGCACGTACGTGTCGAGCTTGTCCTTCGGGCAGTGGTCGGTGTGCAGGGCGATGTTGACGGGGTACTTCTTGGCGACGATGTGCGCGAACTCGGCCAGGGCGACCGCGCCGGTGACCATGTCCTTGCTGTACTGCCCCCCGAGGAACTCCGCGCCACCGGTGGAGATCTGGACGATGCCGTCGCTCTCCGCCTCGGCGAAGCCGCGAAGGGCCGCGTGCAGCGTCTGCGTCGAGGTCACGTTGATGGCCGGGTAGGCGAACTTGCCTGCCTTCGCCCGGTCGAGCATCTCGTTGTAGACCTCGGGGGTTGCGATGGGCATCTGTCCGCTCCTTGTGATGTGCGGGTGTTCCGGTTGGTCGGTGCTGGCCTGACCCAGGGGGCGACGTCATCGTCGGGGCCTATCTTCCCAGACGCGGACGATTGGTCCACCCAGCCATCCGGAGACGGGCCGGCGGAGGTTTCACGTGAAACCTCCGCCGGCCCGCCCGAATCGGGAACGCACAGGTCAGAAGCCGTACGGAACCTTCAGCACCTCAGAGACCGAGGTCCGGCAGGCCGTACGCGGTGATGTACCGCAGCCCGGCCTCCCTGATCGCCGACTCGGCCCCGCGGTCGACGATCGTCGCGACCGCGACGACCTCGGCGCCCGCCTCGCGCGCCGCCTCGACGGCGGTCAGCGGCGAGCCCCCGGTGGTGGAGGTGTCCTCGACCACCAGCACCCGGCGCCCCTTGATGTCCGGGCCCTCGATGCGGCGCTGCATGCCGTGCGCCTTCTGCGCCTTGCGCACCACGAACGCGTCAAGCGCCCGCCCGCGCGCGGCGGCGGCGTGCAGCATCGCGCTCGCGACCGGGTCGGCGCCGAGCGTGAGCCCGCCCACGGCGTCGAAGTCGAGGTCGGCGGTCGCGTCGAGCATGACCTGGCCGACCAGCGGGGCGGCCTCGGCGTCGAGCGTGATCCGGCGCAGGTCGATGTAGTAGTCGGCCTCCTTGCCGGAGGAGAGGGTCACCTTGCCGTGCACCACGGCCTTGTCCTGGATCTGCCGCAGCAGGGCGTCACGCGCTTCGCTCATGGACCTGAGCCTAAGCCGTCCGCTCCGTACGGCGGCACACCGCTCCCCACCGCTCTATGGAGCTCCATAGAG